>NZ_FMWY01000055.1:0-2043 GCF_900103145.1 Nitrosospira sp. Nsp18
CTAGGCCGCATGGGACGCAAGGCATAGCCCCGTCCCGCAAGGCATGACACCGGTCCGCCGCCGTCGCCAGACGGAAAGGTGGATCGGTGTTTTTTTATGCAGGATAAAAATAGAAATATCAGGCTTTTTTCACTCCTTCAAATCTCTCACGCGTGAGAAGGCAGTCTGACAATAAAATGATTTGTAGCGCCAAGGTGGCTCCAAATCAAGTAAATGACTCTTACGGATTGTTCGGTTGATAGAGACTGGATAGCTTAAAGAGGTGATCCCGATAAGCTGCGTTTATCCGCTCCCGAAGAAGCGGAGTTTGCTGGTATATCTGCAAATGCATCAGCCAGACGCCTTATTCCTGCTCGAATCTGATGCTCATTAAGGGAAGAAAAGCCAAGCACAAGAGTGTGCTTGCTAAAGCTGCACGTTCCGAAATCATGAGCGAGACCGGGACCAATGGAATAGATACCCACCCCATGACGCAGCGCAAGCGCCTGAAGCTCGGACGCATCAGGATAATTGTCAGGCAGATGCCAGGCGAGGTGCAGACCGCTCTCGAGCCCCGAAAGCTGGACTGCGCCGAAATGTCTGCGTAACGCCTCTATCAGGCAATCATGACGCTTGGAGTAAATACTGCGCATGCGCCTCAAATGGTTGCCATAGGCGCCGCTTCGAATAAATTCAGCCATTGTTGCCTGATCTAGCCACGCATGGCCATTATTGAGTAATGCCTTGGCTGCCCGCGCAGCAGGGATCAGTGCCTTAGGTACCACAAGATAGCCCAAACGCAGCCCAGCACCCATTGATTTGGAGAATGTCCCCAGATACATTACACAACCGTGATCATCCAGCCCCATGAGCGCGGTTAATGGCGAGCCACGGTACCGGAAATCAGAGTCGTAATCATCTTCTATAATATATGCACCGCAACGTCGAGCCCAATCCAGAAGCTTCAAACGGCGGTCGTTCGATAGCGTGAAGCCAAGGGGAAATTGATGAGAAGGGGTAACGTACAGAAGTGCGACGCCATCCTCGGGCAGTTGCGCTACATCCAGTCCCGCTTTATCTACCGGCACCTGTACTAATTTCGCATAATAGCTTTCAAACAGGGATGCCGCGCCTCGATAGCAGGGATTCTCCATAGCGACCCGCGTGCCCTCCTTTACGAGTAACCGGGCCGCTAGATTGAGTCCCTCCTGGGAGCCGGCAGTAATAATTACCTGATCAGAAGAAACGCTGATTCCGCGCGCCCCTCCAAGGTATTCTGCAATCACTTCTCTCAGCTGCGGCAGACCGCCTGAATCACAAGATTCCGTAAACTGGGTGCTGGTAGAGGTAAATACCCTGTTGATGAAACGGCGCCATATCTTATCGGGAAATAAATCGAGCCCGATTCGGTCTGGGCAAAAATCAAAATCCAGATGCTGGGCGATGTTTTTGACCGGCATCTGGCCGATAAAAGGAATTACGGGTAGTTTTAACGCTTCACCACGAACAGGAACGGAAGCAGCAGTTCTGCGTGTTGCAGCCAGGCAGGTTTCGGGTAATTCAAGATTGACGTAGGTTCCAATCGCTTTTCGTGCTTGAAGATAGCCTTCGGCGATTAAACGTTCGTATACGAGCAGAACGGTATTACGGGAAATGCCTAGCTGCTCGGCAAGTACCCGGCTGGCCGGTATCAGCGTTCCCGGCTTTAGTCGCCCGCCGAGAATGAGGTAGCGTAATTGCTCGAATATCTGGCCCTGCAGCGATTGGCCGCTGCCGTGGTCAAGCTCAATGGGAATTGCCATATTCCTTCCTGGCGGGACGCCTGCCCGCTGGGTTCCGGTTCCGGATAAACATGTGATTCTGACATATTCGCAGAGCTAGCGTAAACCGGCTGGTACTGATATACCAGCTCCTATCCTAAGTGATGTGGGCGGCGTCTATTTCGACAGCTCAGTACGGCCCCCACTCACTCCTCATCCTCCTCCTCGTCGTCCTCATCCTTTTTCTCGGGTTTGAGGACCAGTTTGCCCTGCTTCTTGCTCTCGTTCAGGTCGGTCTCGGGGG
>NZ_FMWY01000006.1:0-127135 GCF_900103145.1 Nitrosospira sp. Nsp18
TTACCATATCAAGGTCTCCTTTTCGGTAACCTTCAATATGGCGCAACGTTATTTCTCAGAATACCTTTCGGTTACATTTAATTCGGCGCAATTCGGTGCTTACCAATGCGGTGCGGCGCAGTTTTTACAACCTCATACTGGCGCAAAAAACAATCAAGGTTGCGAGCGACAATCTCGAACACTATCGTGAGATCCTGCGCGTTAATGAAATCAGGCTTAAAGTGGGAGATGTGGCTGCGGTCGATTTTATCCGCATCGAGGTTGAAAGCCTGAAGGCTCAGGGTGATCAGGATCAGGCACGGACTGCACTGGATCAGGCGCGAGCCGAGTTGCTGCTGCTGCTGGGCTGGCCCGAAAACAGCCTGGAGATCAGTGCGGTCGAAAGCTGGCCCGAAGCAGCGCCCGAGATTGCGCTGGCAAGACAGGACCAGTTGATCGGGCGCGCGCTGGAGCGGCGGCCGGATATGCAAGCTGCAAGAACTCGCATTGCGCAAGCGGCCAAGACACTTACACTGGCACGACGGAAAATCATTCCGGATGTGACAATAAGTGCTTTTTACGATCATGATGCGGGTAACTACTTCGCACACAGCGGCGGCGTCGGCATCAGTGTGCCGATACCCGTGTTTTACCAGCAAAAAGGTGAGATTTCTCAAGCTCGTACCGGTCTAACATCTGCCGAACTGGCGTTAAGGCGGGCTGAACAGGAAATTCGGGCAGAGGTCATGAAAGCCACAGCCTCCTGGCAAAGCGCTGACGCGATAGCCCGCCGCTTCGAGACGTCGGTGGTCGATCGGATCGAAACGTTGCGTAAAGCACAGGAAATCGCTTACCAGAAAGGCGCAGTGGGTGTTCTGGATCTGATCGATGCAGAGCGGAGCTATAAAGCAATCATGCTGGATTATTACATCGCCCTGGCAAATCGCAGCAAAGCCTGGGCAGATCTGTTAATGGCGTATGGCGGAGAAATTAGAAATTCGTCACGTCATTCGGTGGATAGAGATGGCTGATTCGATGATGGTAGTTTCGCGGCGCGTTTACAGGTTGAATAAACGGATAGGCGGAGATCGGGTAAGTCCATGAGTGCCAGATCTTTTTATACGACTCAGCTAGCCGTCGTATTGTTGGGTTCGTTTTTGTCGGGCTGTCAGTCGCGAAATCATGAACAGCCGCCATCCGTTATCGCCCACCCCAAGGATGAAGTCGTACTCAGCCCCAAATCGCCCAAGCGCGAGTATATTAAAGACGAAATCATTGAATTAGTTCAGCGGCCGCTGATGGACCCCGTCACGGGCAAGATTGCTTACAACGAAGCCCGTACTGCTCGTGTTTCATCTCCGATTGCCGGGCGAGTGATCGGCGCCATTGCTGCATTAGGCGCACGCATTCGCGCAGGTGATGCGCTGGTGGAAATCGATAGTCCCGAACTGGGCCAGGCGCAATCGGCATACGCTGATGCAATGTCCGATTTGAACCTGGCAAACCGGAGCTTCGAGCGCATCAAGGAGTTGTATGATAACGGCATTGCTCCCCGGAAGGAACAGGAACAGTCGGAAGATAATCTGATCCGTGCGCATAGCGAGGCAGAGCGGGCACGCCTCAAGCTAATTAACCTGGGTGTGCGCAACAGGCGTCCAGACAACCGCTTCATTTTGCATTCACCCGTTTCCGGAACGATTACCGAGCGTAATATCAATCCCGGCATGGAAGTCAGGCCCGACCTGGCGGCACCCTTGTTCGTCGTTTCCGATCTGAATGAATTATGGGTACAGATGGATATTTTCGAGAAAGATATCGGACTGATTCATATCGGCGCCACGGTGCTGCTGCAAGTGCCGGCTTATCCAGGCGAGGACTTTACAGCAACGGTCAGTTATATAGGCCAGGTAGTGGATGAGGCCACGCGTACGGTAAAAGTGCGATGCATTTTGCCCAATTTGGACAAACGGCTCTTTCCCGCCATGTTCGCCAGTATTGCAGTGCAAAGCGATCCCGACGATCTCTCGGTTGTTGTTCCGTTGAACGCAATATTTGCCCAGGATGAATCCGATTGGGTATATGTGAACATAGGCGATTATCATTATCAGAGGCGCCCCGTTACAGTGGGACTGCGTCTTAAAGACCGGGCAGTGATTCTTTCCGGTTTGAAGCCCGGCGAGCGCATCGTTGTACAGGGAGCACTGCTGTTGCGCACCGAACAGGATACGGAGCAGCAAACCGGGGAAGGCACGCGATGATTCATAAAATCATTGCATTTTGCTTGCAGCAGCGCTTGCTGATCATTAGCACGTCAGTGTTACTGGTCGTCATTGGCGTGCTGTCGTTTGAACATTTGCCTGTACAGGCGTTCCCGGATGTACAGAACGTCTTCGTACAGGTCGTGACTCAGTACCCTGGCCAAGCCCCCGAAGAAGTGGAAAAACTGATCAGTCTGCCGATCGAAAAGGAAATGAGCGGCTTGCCGCATATGATCAACATGCGCTCGGTAGCCATTTTCGGGTTGTCCGTCGTGACGATGACGTTTGACGATAATGCAGAGGATTATTTTTCACGGCAACAGGTGCTGGAGCGGTTAAAAACCGCCAACTTGCCAGCGGAAGTGAAGCCGAAACTAGGTCCATTGACGACCGGCATAGGTGAAATTTTCCGCTACCGGATAGAGGCACCCCTCGTTCCCCTGGTGGAACAGCGCGCGTTGCAGGATTGGCTGATCGAGCGCACTCTTCGCTCTGTTCAGGGCGTAGCCGACGTGGTGAGCTTCGGAGGGGGTATCAAACAATATCAGGTCGAGGTCGACCCCAACAAACTGAGGAATTACCACCTGGCGCTGCCAGAGATCCATCAGGCTATCGCCGCCAACAATGCTAACACCGGCGGAGGTTATATTGATCACGGCCATGAGGCATTGGTAGTACGTGGCACAGGTTTATTGAAGTCGGGCGGCGAAATCGGGAACATCGTCGTTGCCGATCGCGATGGCGTTCCCATTTTTGTCAAAAACATTGCCGATGTCGTCGTGGGGCCACAACCGCGCAACGGAATCGCGGCCTATAACAACGAAGACGATGTAGTCGAGGGTATCGTTCTGCTTATCAAGGGGATGAATGCCATTGAAGTATTGAACGGCGTGAAGGAAAAAATTGAGTATCTCAACAATTTTGGTTTGCCTCGCGGCGTTCAGATCATCCCCATTTACGACCGTACCGAACTGATACAGCACACTGTGCGCACGGTTGAGCGAAACATGCTTGAAGGTGCGGTACTGATTCTGGTAATCCTGATCATTTTTCTTCGTCGAATATGGGCTTCAGCAGTCGTTATCGTCGTTATCCCGCTGTCGTTGTTGTTTGCCTTTATCCTGATAGATACGCTGCATATTTCCGCCAACCTTATTTCTCTCGGGGCTATCGATTTCGGCATTATCGTGGACAGTGCCGTGGTCCTGGTCGAGGCCATCATGGTCAAGGTGACCTTGGATATGCGCCAGCAGGCCAGTGCTGCGCACATGCGTCAGTCCATGCTCATAACAGCAACGGAGATGGCGCGGCCCATCCTGTTTTCGAAAGCTATCCTCATTATCGCCTTCATACCCATATTCACTTTCCAGCGCGTCGAGGAAAAGATTTTTTCTCCGATGGCATTCACGCTCACTTTTGCGTTGCTGGGTTCACTGATCATCAGTTTAACGCTGGTGCCGGTTCTGTTAAGTTATTTGCTTGGACCGCGGCTCACCGAGCCCCACAATCCGCTCGTCCACAGGATGGAGCAAGGCTATTTGAAACTGCTGGAGGCCGTGCTGCGCCATCCTCGCAAGCTATTCGCCGGTGCAGGCTTGATGCTTGCCTTATCCCTGGTTTCGTCGCCGCTGATCGGGACCGAGTTCATGCCCAAACTGGATGAAGGTAATATCTGGTTGACAGTTACGCTCCCAACGCCAGTCTCACTGAATAAGGCCAAAGAACTGGAAACGGATGTGCGTACACGTCTGCTCGAATTCAGCGAAGCGAAATCGATACTTACGCAGCTCGGCCGTCCCGAAGACGGCACAGATCCAAAAGGTTTCAACAATCTTGAAGTTCTTATCGACCTCAAGCCAAAGGAGACATGGCGTTATGACGGCAAGGACGAATTGGTCGAGGCCATGCAGAAGCGCCTGGCGGTATTCCCGGGCCTGCAGTTCAATTTCTCTCAGGTAATCCAGGACAATGTGGAAGAAGCGATTTCCGGAGTCAAGGGCGAAATCGCCATCAAGATTTTTGGTGAGGATCTGAACGCTCTTCAGAATAAAGCCAATCAGATTACCGGCATTCTGCGCTCTATAGAAGGCGCTACCGACGTCGCTGCCGAGCAGCAATCCGGGTTGGCCCAATTGGTCATTTCGGTTGACCGGGAAAAAATTGCGCGCTACGGCATCAATGTCGCCGATGTTGAAGACGTGATCGCAATGGCGGTTGGAGGGAAACCTGCTACGCAGATGCTGGAGGGTGAGCGGCGATTTGATGTGACAGTACGGCTGGCCAGTTTCGCACGCGACTCGGTGGGTGCAATAGAAGATATAGTCGTGCTGACACCCAGCGGCAGCCGTATTCCATTGGCTGAGTTGGCTGAGATCAAGGTCAGCCAAGGCGCATCTCGTATCAGCCGCGAGGACCACATGCGCCGTATTGCAATCAAATGCAACTTGATCGGGCGCGATATGGGGAGCTTCGTTGCTGAAGCACAGCGGAAGATCGCTCGACAGGTACACCTGGAGCCGGGATACCGTATGGTTTGGAGCGGCCAGTTCGAGAATCAGCAGCGCGCAATGAAGCGGCTTTCTTATATTGTGCCTGTCAGTTTCATTCTGATCTTCGTACTGTTATTCTGGGCTTTCCGCTCGGTAAAGAATGCTTCCCTGATTGTAATGAACGTGCCGTTCTCGCTGATCGGCGGACTGGTGGCATTGATGCTGACCGGTATCCACCTGAGTGTATCGGCAGCGGTTGGGTTCATTGCGCTGTTCGGCATCGCCGTGCAGAATGGCGTAATCCTGTTATCGCAAATCAATCTGCTCAGGCGCGAAGGGGTGCCAATTCATGATGCTATCTTGCAAGGTTCCGTCAGTCGATTGCGTCCAGTGGTGATGACTGCACTGATGGCCATGCTGGGATTGATGCCGGCTGCGCTCTCCACGAGCGTGGGCTCGGAAACTGTCAAACCTTTTGCCGTGGTTATCATTGGCGGCTTGATCACGGCAACGCTACTCACATTGACCATGCTTCCCGCGCTCTATCGCAGCTTTGAAGAATGGCGTGAACCCAAGGTGATTTCATGAAAGAAATTCGCGCTTACATTCAGCCATTCATGTTATCCAAGGTCACCCAGGCGCTGCTTGAAATACCGGGGTTCCCGGGTATGAGCGTATCCGATTGCGAGGGGTTCGATGGAGACACAGTCATAGATGGAGATTTCACACCGTACATACCGAAAAAGCGCATTGAAGTATTTGCGCCTGATGAACTGGTGGAAATTATCTTTGATACCCTGATGCTGACAGCAAATACGCATCAGCATGGTGCGGGGAAAGTTTACGTCATCGACGTGAGCAAAAGTGGAAAGATAAATACCGGGAGGAACAAGGACGAACGGCTCCCCGAGACATCCAAATAGGCATGGTGGGAGGCGCGACACTTTCCCACGCATGACAAAAGACTTAATGGTTAAGGCTATCCATCAGCTCATACGGTTAAAATAGCCGGTCTATAACGGACATATTCCAACGCGTGCCGACATCTACCAGTCCGCCCCGCCTCATGCAAAGCGCCCTCACCTCGCGCGATATGCTGGCGAAGTTCGCCCTCCTCTTTTTCGGTGTCGCCCTGTGGTACAAGGGGCTGAGTTTTTATGCCTACTATCTCTTGCCCGTTGCTTGGGTACTGGATGGAGGCCTGCGCCGTTTTAAAGAGATAGTTTACGAACCGTTGATCGGCGCCCTGCTTGTTTTGTGTCTTGTCCTCGCTCTTGGCATTCTTTGGAGCGATTTTCCCGGACTTGGTTTCAAAGTCTGGCGACGGTACTTCGCTTTCCTCGTTTTTATTCCTTATTTGGGCCTTCTGAATAAGGCGCGGTTACGGTGGGCGATCAGCGGCTTGCTCATCGGTTACCTGGTGGCGCTGGCCATTGGGGTTTACCAATGGGCGGTTCTGGGAGTTCAAGGCATTCCGCCTCTTGGCATGCCTTACTTGCATTTTTCTTCGATGTTGGGGATAGGGGCCATACTGACGCTCTACTATGCCGATATAAACAAAAACAAAAAAGCAAAGACAATCTTGTGGTGTTTTACAGTTTTTTTACTCTTTCTTCAGTTCAATCAGAACGCGCGGGGAATTCTTGCAGCCACGCTCATCTCATCCGCATTTTTGCTTCTGCTGCTTCATAAAAAAGAAATCCGGAGGCTTTTCGCACTGATGGCTTCGTTAACGATTATCCTTGGTGTTTTTGCATCCAGCAGTACCAGCTTTCAGGAAAGGCTGGTTCAAGCCCGGCATGACATCGAATTATCCACGCAGGGACGATATGACACCAGCCTGGGATATCGCATGGCAATGTGGGATGTTGGCCTGCACGGTATCGCCGAAAGACCTTTTTTCGGCCATGGCACGGGGATGGCTGCGAGCTATTTCGACCAAACTATCGGGACATATAAGGGCGGCCTCTACAAGGAATTGCCAAAATTCATTCCAACCACCTATCATTATCATAATGACTGGATTGAGATCGGCATGCAGATCGGTGCATTAGGTCTAATGGCTTATGCGTATTTCCTGTGGAGTTGGTTTCAAACATTTAAGGCACATCAGTTGAGGATCCTGGGTACCGCCCTGGTGTTTTTTGTCTTTTTATCGGGCCTGACAGACAACCTCGTTTTCTTTAGGCAAACCTTTTACCTGCTTCTCATCATTACCGCGATAGGTATCTGTTGGCATAAGGGGCACACAGCGGGCGTACAAAGCCGCTTTACTCAAGCCAAAGAACATCGGTAAGCGAGCGGCAGGGTTTTCTGGGATAATTGCCTTCAAAATGACACATCCGTCATGTCGCACCTTCGATGGCAGCAACGTGAAGACACAACTTTCATTATCTGTTGCGCTGGCAAGCTATAACGGCGAGCGCTATATTGGGGAGCAACTCGACAGCATCGCGCACCAAACCCGGCTACCCGATGAGTTGATTATCTCGGATGATGCCTCCCGCGACGCAACAACAGGAATCGCGCTGGATTTCGCCCGGCGAGCACCATTTCCCGTAAGAATTCTTCAAAATAGCGCGCGCGCGGGTTCCACCCGTAATTTCGAGATCGCCATCAGAGCGTGTAAGGGCGACATTATCTTTCTATGTGACCAGGATGATGTCTGGTATCCAAATAAAATCAGCCTCGTCGAAGAGCGTTTCATAAATAACCCGGACGTAGGCGCTGTATTCACCGACGCCGATGTTGTCGACGAGAATTTGCATCCCCTCGGGCGACGGCTATGGCAAATCTATAAATTCGGTCCCGAAAAACAGGCGTGTTTTGTGGCCAATGATGCGCTCGGAGTGCTGCTCAAGCAGCCCGTGGTGACGGGCGCCACCATGGCCTTTCGCTCCAGCTATCGTGATCTCGTGCTGCCCATACCGCAGACCTGGCATGATGCATGGATCGCGTTGCTGATTGGCGCCTCATCGCGCCTGGAAGCGCTACCGGCGCAGTTGATTGCCTATCGCCAGCATGGCGATAATCAAGTGGGCATTCCACGCGCCGGGCGAAACCGCGGCAAAAGCTGTGCCGCAATCTATGGGCCGCGTGTTTTGCTCTATGAGGCTATTCGCAAGCGTCTTGAGGAGTTCGAAGAGCGTTTTCGCGTTAGCAAGCAGACGATTCACCGCCTTGATGAAAAACTGGCTTTTTTGCGAGCCAGCGCAGCGCTGCCCCAGCCCCGCTGGCGACGCTTGCCCGTTGCCCTGCATGAACTCATGGCGTTACGCTATCATAGCTACGCTCATGGATTGACCACCTTTTGCAAGGATCTGTTGCGCTAGGCAGCGTGGGTAAAATGTCATAACCGGCGGGAAATTCATTGTTGATCTTCGCCTATGCTCGTTCCTGTTACCTCATGTCCAGTGGGATTGATTGCCGCCGGATTATCCCTCAGTTTCATACCGTCGTTCCGTTCTGCGAGACCCTTGTAGTGCTTGCCTACTGAGCTATTTTTTTGATGGATTACGCTTCTCTTCATCCACACTATTTACTGTGTATATGTTTATATATCATTATTTTCATTTGGTTACATATTATAGTTAAAAATCATTCTGCACGTGAAACGCCCGGTAAAGTAGGTCAATTATCCTTTGTGAAAGCAGCGTCAGTTAATGTCATATTCATTTATTTGCGCAAGCCCCATTCCTTGACAATTGCATAAATGGCGGGAATTACGATCAAGGTAAGCAGCGTAGACGAAACCATGCCACCGATCATAGGCGCGGCAATGCGCCGCATCACTTCTGAACCGGTACCGGTGCCCCACATGATCGGCAACAGGCCTGCCATGATCGCCACCACAGTCATGATCTTTGGCCGCACCCGCTCCACCGCACCTTCCATTACTGCTGCATAGAGATCGGTGACCGTTGGCTTGTCGCCCGTGGATGCGCGTTTCGCCTTTGTTGCATCCCAGGCATGGTCGAGATAGATCAGCATCACGACCCCCGTCTCTGCGGCAACGCCGGCGAGCGCAATGAAACCCACTGCTACCGCAACGCTGAGATTGTAGCCAAGCAGCCATATCAACCAGATACCGCCCACCAATGAAAAGGGAACCGACAGCATGACGATGAGCGTTTCGGTGAACCGCCGGAAATTAAGGTAGAGAAGCAGAAAAATAATCGCCAGAGTAAGCGGCACGACCACTTTCAGCTTCTGCTTGGCGCGTTCCATGTATTCGAACTGTCCGCTCCAGGTTGCGTAGTAGCCGGGCGGGAATTTCACCTGTTCACGCACCGCCTTTTGTGCCTCGGCGACGTAACTGCCGATATCGCGGTTGCGAATATCGACAAAGATGTACGCCGACAGCAGCGCGTTTTCGGTACGAATGCTGGGTGGCCCCTTGATTGTCTTGACGCTTGCCACCTGCCCCAACGGGATCATGCCACCGTTCGGGAGGGGCACCAGGATCTGAGTGGCGATGGCCAAGGGATCTTGCCGCAATTCGCGCGGATAGCGTACGGCAACACCGAAACGCTCGCGGCCCTCGACCGTGGTCGTCAGCATCTCGCCGCCGAGCGCCACCGAAATCACTTCCAGCAGGTCGCCGACCGATAACCCGTATCGGGCGAGTTCGATACGGTCGGGTTCGATATCGAGGTAGTACCCGCCGGTCGTACGTTCCGCGTAAGCGCTGGTCGTTCCGGGCACCTTTTTGATAACGGTCTCGATCTGCTTGGCGAGTTCTTCCATTTCACCCAGATCCTTGCCGAATACCTTGATGCCTATTGGCGTGCGGATGCCGGTGGCGAGCATGTCGATCCTGTTCTTGATCGGCATGGTCCAGGCATTGCTGACCCCCGGTATTTGCAATGCCTGATCCAGTTCTGCTATCAGGCTATCTATGGTCACGCCGGCACGCCATTCACTTTCCGGTTTGAGGTTGATGACCGTCTCCGCCATCTCCAGCGGGGCCGGGTCGGTTGCCGTATTGGCGCGCCCCGCCTTGCCGAACACCGACTCGACCTCGGGAAAGGTCTTGATGATCTTGTCCTGGGTCTGCAACAGCTCGGCGGATTTGGTGACCGACAATGCCGGCAAGGTGATGGGCATAAACAACAAGCTTCCCTCGTTCAGCGTGGGCATGAATTCACTGCCCAGCTTCATCGCCGGAAATACCGAAAGCGCAAGCGTAATAACGGCCATGACTATGGTGAGTTTCTTCCAGTGCATGACCCAGGCGATGACAGGGCGGTAAATCCATATCAGAAAGCGGTTAAGAGGGTTTTTCTGCTCAGGCATGATCTTGCCGCGAATGAACAGAAACATCAGCACCGGCACCAGCGTGATGGACAATAGCGCGGCGCCCGCCATCGCAAAAGTCTTGGTATAGGCGAGCGGCGCGAACATCCGACCTTCCTGCGCTTCCAGCGTGAATACCGGCAGGAAGGAAACGGTGATAATGAGCAGGCTGAAGAACAAAGCGGGCCCAACTTCCCGGCAGGCATCAATCACTATCTGAAGGCGTGGCGCACCAGGCGGCGCACGCTCGAGATGCTTGTGGGCATTCTCGATCATGACGATTGCCGCATCCACCATGGCGCCGATGGCAATGGCGATTCCGCCCAGGCTCATGATGTTGGAATTGAGCCCCAGCATGTGCATGGCGGTGAGTGCGATGAGCACACCGATGGGCAGCATGATGACGGCCACGAGCGCGCTTCTTGCATGCATGAGAAATACAATGCAGACCACCCCCACGATGATGCTTTCCTCGACGAGGACCCGTTTCAGATTGTCGATGGCGCGGTGGATCAGGTCTGAACGGTCATAAACAGCGTGTAGTGACACACCTTCCGGCAAACCACTGGAGATTTCCTTAATCTTCGTTTTAAGGTTGTCAATGACGTCAAGCGCATTTTGGCCGTAACGCGCCACGACAATGCCCGCGACTACTTCACCTTCACCGTTCAGCTCCGCGATTCCGCGCCGTTCGTCCGGTGCCAACTCGACTCGTGCCACGTCGCGGATTAGCACCGGTGTGCCTTCCGTAGCCTTGACCACGAGATTTTCGATGTCGGAAATACCGCGCAGGTACCCTCGACCTCGCACCACATATTCGGCCTCAGCCATCTCGATCACCCGCCCCCCCACGTCACGGTTGCTGGCGCGTATCACTGCTGCGATCTGGTTGAGAGGAATCCCATAGGCCTGCAGCTTGCGCGGCTCCACGGTCACCTGATAGGTTTTGACGAACCCGCCCACACTCGCCACCTCGGCCACGCCCTGGGCTTTGGTGAGTTGATAACGCACGAACCAATCCTGTATGGTGCGCAATTCCGCAAGCGTATGCTGGGCAGCAACCACAACATATTGGTATACCCAGCCTACGCCTGTGGCGTCCGGCCCCAAGGTCGGGGTGATACCGCGCGGCATGCGTCCCGACGCGAAATTAAGGTATTCGAGTACTCGTGTGCGCGCCCAGTAGATGTCCGTGTGATCCTCGAAAATGACATAGATAAAGGATGCGCCGAACACCGACAGGCCCCGCACCACTTTGGATTTGGGCACCGCCAGCATCGCCGTGCTCAAGGGATAGGTAATCTGGTCTTCAACCACCTGCGGTGCCTGCCCCGGGTATTCCGTATAGATGATGACCTGAACGTCCGAGAGATCCGGAATCGCGTCCAGGGGCATGCGGATAACGGCATAGATGCCCAGGCCGATCACGAACGCGGTTCCCAGCAACACCAGGAACACGTTACGCGCGGACCATTCGATAATTCGGCCCAGCATGTCAGTGCCCCCGCTGATCGCTGGCAGTTGGGCTCGCATTCGGCGGCTGGATGCGAACGATGACATATTCGCCAGCCGACTCCTCGGCTATCTCGAAATTCACTTTCTGGCCGGGCTTCAGTGGCCGCAGCAGTGACGGGTCCCTGACACGGAAATCCATGGTCATCGCCGGCCAGTTGAGGCTCGCAATTGCATCATGTGCAATCGTTACCGTCGCATGGGTCCAATCCATTTCTGTAATATTGCCTACGCCATGATGACTTGCTGGCCCTGGTGCGGCCCCCCGTGTCGTCATGGGTGCGCGGGGCGTGGTCTGTCCGTTCTCGCCAGATGTAGAACCTGGATGGTGGCCGAAGCCGCCTAGCGCCGCCTTGAGGTTACTCTCTGCATCGATCAGAAAGTTCGCGCTGACCACAACCGTTTCTCCGGCTTTCAACCCCCCCAGCACTTCAGCATAGCCATCGGCGCGTATGCCCAGTTTTAGGGCGCGTGGCTCGAACCGGCCTTCGCCCAAATCAACCAGCACCAGCCGCCGTATGCCGCTGTCAAGCACAGCCGAATCAGGCACGGCAAGCACCTTGTTTTTACTGCGGGATGAGGCGAACTCCACCCTGCCGTACATGGCAGGCTTGAGCAATCCCTGAGCGTTGGGAAGTTCGATGCGTATTTTTGCGGTACGGGTTTCGGGCGTCACCGTCGGATAGATGAACGTGACCTTGCCGTTGAATACTTTGTCCGGATACGCATCCAACGTGATGGTGACGCCCTGGCCCCGCTGCACTAAGCCAAGATCCTGCTCAAACACATCTGCCAGCATCCATACCTTCGAGAGATCGGTGATCTGGTACAGTACTTCTCCGGGCGTGAAGCGGTTTCCCTGAATTGCGGATTTTTCGATAACCGTTCCGCTGGCGGGGGAGCGCAAGGTGATAAACCGTTTGATACGGCCTTCTTCCTGCAGCGTTTGCAGGTCAGAGTCCGATATGTCCCAGTTGCGGAGTCTCTGCAAGGCATTCTCTGACAGCCGCCGCATGCCTGCCCGAACCTCGGGACCGCTCCCTTCGACCGACTGCATCCCTTTCCTGGCAATAAGATATTCGTGTTGCGCTGTGATCAGTTCAGGACTGTAAACATCCATCAACGCCTCGCCTTTTTTTACCGCCTGGCCGGTGGTGTTCACGTAGAGTCGCTGGATCCAGCCCTCGAACTTGGGCGCCACGGTATATAGCCGCCGCTCGTCTGCCTGTACCGTTGCCACCGCCCTTACGGTACGAGTGAGTTCGCGCAGCGCGACAATCTCGGTTCTCACGCCCAGCTTTTGTATTTTTTCGGTACTGATCTTCACCGCGGAATTACCAGATGGGGATTCTTCGCCCTCATAAACCGGGAGATAGTCCATACCCATGGAGTCTTTCTTCGGCACCGGCGATGTGTCAGGGTGTCCCATCGGATTGCGGTAATAGAGAATCTTCGGCTTATGTGTCGACGCCTCGGACTTTTGCGGCTCGACCGTAGAGGTTGCGGACTTACCGCTGCCCCACCAATATCCCCCGGCCAGGGCCGCCGCGATCAAGGCGATAACCACTATCAATCTGGTGATGGTTTTCACAGAGGCTCCGTCGGGATGGGCAGGTGGACCGCCGACGGCAGTTTGCCGATGAGAAAATCAATTTCCGCCAGCGCCTTGTTATAGCCCGCCATTGCTGTTGCCAGGCTGATCTCATAGTTAAATACCGTCATCTGGCTATCAAGCAGCGTGAGAAAGTCGACACGGTTGACCTGGTATGCGGATATTGACGATTCAACAGTAAGCTTGGCCTGCGGCAAAATGGCGGTCTGGTAGAGCCGTGCCGATTGCAAGTTTTGCTCGGCCATCGCCGTCTGCTGGCGCAGGCTGGCGGCCACTTCATTGCGTTGCGCTTCGTACATGCTCTGGGCCTGATCACGCTTCGCCAGTGCTTCCGCAACACGCGGGGTAAGCTTGTTTTCGCGCCACACCGGCAGGTTGACCGCTACAGTCAAGGACACCATGTCGGGGCGCCTGCTGCCGTCCAGCATGTTGTCGCGCTGGCCGTACGCCAGACGTACATCGAAGTCGGGGTAGTAGTTTTTGCGTGCGAGATCCAGCGCTTTTTCGTTCCGTGCCACCATGCTTTGCAGCGCCAGCAATTGCGGCCGCTGCGAAAGAGCAATTTCGCGCAACGATTCCAGGTTCAAGGTTTTTTCGAGTAATTGCGGCGGCCCCGGCACAGGCGGGGTAACGATTGCGTTGCGTCCCAGCGCACGAATGAGTTCGGCTTCAGCTGTCGGCCGTTCACGCGCGAGCTTGAGCAGTTCGTCCAGCATTCTGGATACCTGCGTCTGTGCCTTCAGTGCATCGGCCTGGCTTCCCAAGCCTACCCCGTAATGTTGTTCGGCAATGTGGCGCATATCTTCCAGGATCAGTTTATTTTTCTCGACCAGCCGAGTCTTTTCAAGGATGAGTCCCAGATCGAAATAAGCTGCCTTGATATCGCGTGCTACCCGGTTCAAGGTTTCCTGATAACCGTGGCTGACACTCTGCGCGTCCTGCATTGCGACGTCCTTGCGCAAACCGCGCTTACCGGGGAATGGCAGGCGCTGGGACAGACCGATCATTTTCATGGTCATGTCTTCACGATTGAAAGTTGATGATGCCAGCGGGGCATTGATCACCCCTGCTTCGAGAATGGGGTCATCCAGCGCTTCGGCCGGAGCTATTCTCTGGCTGGCGGCCTCGCGCTCCCGCAAAGCGGACTGGATTTCCGGATTGCTTTCCATAGCTTCCGTGATCAGCGCAGCCAACGCAGCAGCCTCATTTGTTGCAGAGGCTTCCATGGCTGGTCCAAAAGTAGTCGAGGAACTCTCTGGCGCAACGGCGCCAACGGGAGCTTCCGCCTTTACGTCCGCTGAAAATATAGCCATGGCAAAAAATGCGACAGTTGCCGCACTTCGAATTATTCCGGCTGCTTTTCCTGTACCTGTTGATCTGGTGCTTTCGGCGTTCCTTCCGATTTTGCACAAGTTCCTCGCGGGAAAGCGCCGCTGACCATGAGTAACTGAAATCTGAATGGCTGCGGGCGGCATTTCCTTTGAAAGCGGCTCAAAGTTTCGAACGCCGGGCCGCTGCGATACAACAAGGAACGAGAGGTTCATTCTGATTTCCTTAACATGTGGTGGCAGAGCAGCCGATAAGCCAGCTAGTACATCGGCCAGCACTTGCCATTAGCACTCACGGCAACTGCAACCGCCATGAGGCGCTACCGCAAAAAATCTTGAATATGAATCACGTAGATGATCGCCGATACATCAGGCGGATTTCTTCTATCGAAGAACTAGGCCAGAGGAGGACGCTGGGGTTGCTGCAGAATGAATGAGGAAAAGCGGGAATTAAAAGAGACGGGATAAGAAAATCCGCCGGTAAAATTCAGGGCGGCGGGCACGGAAGGCAGGCCGTTGCCACTGATGTGGCAAACAACGCCATCGCAGGAAAGAGCGAAGCCCGCCTCATTTGCGGCGCCATCGTCGCCATGACTGCCATGGAGTTGCTCGTGACCATTGCTGTCGTGCTGGCCGCAGGCAACCGGGATGACGGAAGAAAGTGGAATTATGTGAGCTTCGAGCTCGGCCGACATATTTCTGGCTTGCGCGCACAAAGGCATGATCGCAGCGAGCACACCTTGCAGCGGCAGTGCCAATATGATTAGAATCAGTATAAATGTGCGTGTACGCAACATCATGTCATCTAGTATGCTTATTTCTTCTGCGTAGAGCAAGTCCATGTGCTACAAAACGGGGTCTATGAGCGTTTTGAAGCTGAGCCCGAACTCAGGGTTGCGCATAGTTTCGTGAGTCGTGCGTTTCGACGAATATGAATTATCGTAGTACAAGGGCGGATAAATGCAAGTTTACACCTCAATCCATAACGCCAATTCATTATGCCAGCGCATGATGAATAAGCCCTGAGTAAGCTTATGAAATTATTTCCATGATCGTGCCGAACGATGGATCGCACTTCACTCTACTTTCATGCTGAAGCAGTATAGAGGCATAATCCACAAGATTGGATTCCCAACTGACCATACCCATCCATGAGCAAAAAAGCCGAAAAAAAAGAAAAGGAATCGGACAGGTCCGAATCCGATATATCCAAAAAAACCTATGAGGATACGCTATACAAACTGCAGATTGAACTCGTCAAGCTGCAGCGTCACTTCATCAATTGCGACGACAAGATTCTCGTCATCTTCGAAGGGCGGGATGCTGCCGGAAAGGACGGCACGATCAAACGCATTATCGAGCATCTAAGCCCGCGCGAGACGCGGGTGGTCGCTCTCGGCGTCCCCTCGGACCGGGATCGGAGTTCCTGGTATTTCCAACGTTATGTTCCATATCTGCCCGCGGCGCGGGAGCTCGTGCTGTTTAACCGCAGCTGGTACAACCGGGCGGGCGTGGAAAAGGTAATGGGTTTCTGTACTGAAGCCGAATATGAAGAGTTCATGAACTCGGTGCTGGATTTCGAGCATATGCTGATTCGTTCCGGCATCAAGCTCCTCAAGTATTACCTCGACATCAGCAAATCCGAACAGGCAAAACGGCTGGATGAGCGCAAGAAGGATCCGCTCGCTCAATGGAAAATCAGCGGACTGGACAAGCACGCGCTGAAAAAGTGGAATCAATACAGCCTTGCGCGCGATAAAATGCTGGCCAACACGCACAGTTTTATCTCGCCATGGATAATTGTGCATGCCGACGACAAACCGCTGACGCGGCTCAACGTCATCAAGGATATGCTCAGCCGGCTCGAATACGCAGACAAGGATGAGCGGCTGATTCTTTCAGACCCGCAGATCGTTACCCCGTTTGCGATCTCATCCATCGAGAAAGGCCCGCTGGCCTCGTAATGGAGATTAAGTCGAAATTGGCAGTACCGCCCCTTCGTGCTGAGGCCTGCCGGCGCTGACAAGCAAAGCCGGGAAAGTCTATCTGCACAGCCGCTAATTCCGCTGTCGCAACAATTTCCACTGCAATCCAAGGCAAGGTGAACCCGCAAGGATTGCTATCCTCGGCGTTCCCGTTCGGGCAGCGGCATTCTTTACACTTTTCACAAACCACAGAACATGCTGCGCAAATAAGCCTTTTCGCCAATAGCTTGAGATACTTTAAACATAAGAAAGTTGACAAAGCGCCAGGCAGTTAGTAATCTATCCGTGGCAGCCGAGTTTGCGTGCAGCGCATCTCGTGCAGTCAATTCAGACTCTCAGCAGCTTTCGCATGAAAATAAACAGGTTTCTGATAATGATATCTTCTTTCGGTTTATTGGTTGCCTGCGCACCGATGAGCCGGTATGAGGCGGTAAAAAGTCCTTCCATCCTTAAAGCTGTGCAGGATGCCAGGACATACAGCGATCACAACGCATTGGCAAAGCGTTTTGAAAATCTGGCCAAAGAAATGCGCATGAAGGCAGAGGAACAAAGAAGATTACTCGAGCATTATCAGGAAAAAAGCTACCTCTACGGGAGACAAGCGCAGGATCGGAAATCGCATACCTGGGCTTTAATGCACCGGTATGAACAAGCGGCAAAGACAAGCCTCGGTAAAGCGGCTACTCACCGGCAAATTGCGGCAAAACTCAAGCAGGACGGTTATGCTACTCCTATCCGGCAAATAGAGAACGTCGCCAATAATCCTAAAACCACTGAAAACAATTGAGATAAGCGTATCCAGGCGATCGTTTTTGTCATATTTATAGACCCGCAATTCGAGGTCACCGATAGCAAGGCCAACCAGGCTATTCCAAAGGTGATCTTTAATCGATGATATGAAATCAATCTGGCTAATATGCAGGGAAGTATCGTTGTTGTCATCAGTAAAGAGGTGCCTCCCGCTAATAATTCTTGTTATCTTTACCGTGATCAGTATCGCCGCGTTACACGGACTGGCGAGGAATATCGCCCAGAAAAGGGATTTTTTCAGCGATCCGTTGTGCACCGCGGCCTTATGGAAAAAAACCTATCACGCCGGCCACAATTTGCCTCAGGCAAGCACGCTGCCAGGAAAGATCAAAACGGCTAAAGGCAGAAAAAGCGTTTAGCTCACCGTAATTCGTCTGCGATCCAAAATAGTAATACTCGGCTATTTATAGGAGCGGATGAGGGAAGTATGCGTCTTTTGCTGAATAGACCGACGGCAGGAATTAAATCAGGGACCGATAATAGACGACAAATCAGGGTTTAACGGTGCCTTATACAAAGCACTGCGTTATCATGGCGGCAGTTCCCTCGACTTCCTCCATGCCTGATATCGAAACCTTCTTTTCCGCTGTCGGCGCGCTTGCCCGTACCGTGCCGGGTTACAGCGTGCGTGCGCAGCAACTTGAAATGGCGCAGGCAATAGCAGAAACCATCGCCGCAAATTCTCTCCTCGTCGCCGAGGCAGGCACCGGCACCGGCAAAACTTTTGCCTACCTGGTCCCGGCGTTGCTAGCCGGCGGCAAGGTGATTATCTCCACCGGCACCAAGACCCTGCAAGACCAGCTCTTCAACCGCGACATTCCTACCGTGCGGACGGCACTCAAGGCCCCGGTGACCGTGGCGTTATTGAAAGGACGAGCCAACTACGTCTGTCATTACCATCTGGAGCGCACGGTGCAGGAGGGCCGCGCCATCCTTGCCAGCCGTGAAGAGGTGAAGTATCTGAAGCTGATTGAACGCTACGCCGCCGCCACCCAAAGCGGTGATAAAAGCGGGTTGAGCGAAGTGCCGGAAAACGCCGCGGTCTGGCAGCAGGTGACTTCCACCCGCGATAATTGCCTCGGTTCGGAATGCCCGCATCACAAGAATTGCTTTGTCATGGAGGCTCGCAAACAGGCACTCGCAGCAGATGTAGTTGTAGTCAACCATCATCTGTTCTTCGCAGACGTCATGTTGCGCGATGAAGGCCTGGCCGAGCTGCTTCCCGCCTGCAACACAGTAATATTCGACGAAGCCCACCAGTTGCCGGAAACCGCCAGCTTGTTTTTTGGAGAATCGGTAAGCACCAGTCAATTGCTGGAGCTTGCTCGCGACACCGAGGCGGAAGCGCTGCGAGGCGCGAAAGATTTTGCCGCCCTGCCCCCTGTCATAGCGGCAATGGAAAAAGCGGCACGCGACTTTCGGCTGACTATCGAGGGCGAGAATACGCGTCTGCCGCTGGCCGCTACGATGAAAAATGCCAAGTTCGGTAGTGCCCTGGACGAGCTGCTGAAAAAACTTGAGGTAATGATAGATATGCTGGAAAGCCAGGCGGAGCGCTCTGAAGGATTAGAGAACTGCTGGCAACGCGCGCGAGAAATTTCCACCAACATAAAACGCTGGCGTGACCAGGCAGAAGCCGAAGGGTTCGTGCGTTGGGTGGAAGTATTCAGTCATGCACTGCAGCTCAACGCCACACCGCTTTCCATTGCGGAAATTTTCAACAAGCAGTTGAGCGGGTCTCCCCGCGCATGGGTATTCACTTCCGCAACACTTTCGGTAAAAGGCGATTTCTCGCACTACAAAAACGAAATGGGCCTGGATACGGAATCAAGCCCCGCACAGTCAGCCTGCTGGGACAGCCCATTCGACTTTGCCAACCAGTCCCTGCTTTATGTACCCGTCGGCATGCCTGAACCCAATAGTCGGGAATACACCGAAGAAGTGATAAAAGCCGCACTGCCGGTATTGAAGGCCAGCCGTGGCCGTGCTTTTTTCCTGTGCACCAGCCTGCGTGCAATGCAACGCGCTCACGAACTGCTGCTGGAGGCATTCAAGCGGGAGAAACTCGAATATCCCATACTGTTGCAAGGCCAGGGCTCGCGCTCCCATATGCTGGAACGCTTCCGTAAAATGGGCAATGCCATACTTATCGGTAGTCAATCCTTCTGGGAAGGCGTGGACGTACGCGGCGAAGCGTTGTCGGTGGTGATAATCGACAAGCTGCCCTTCGCCCCGCCGGATGACCCGGTGCTCGCCGCGCGCATAGACAAAATCAACAAGGAAGGACGCAATGCTTTCATGGAATATCAACTACCGCGCGCGGTCATCAACCTCAAGCAAGGCGCGGGAAGGTTGATCCGTGATGAAACCGATCGCGGCGTACTGATGATCTGTGACCCGCGGCTCATCACCAAATCGTATGGAAAGAAAATCTGGCAGAGCTTGCCGCCGATGAAGCGTACTCGAGAACTGGCTGAAGTGGAGGCATTTTTTGCCACGAATAGTGAGGCCGCCGTGGCCAGTGACTCGTAACCCGGCTGGATATTCAGTTTCGTAAACGGTTTTGGTATGGTTGCAATTCTTACAGGCTTATCCACGGCGCCCGAGTTGGCGCAGCTGTTTCGGTTGCGTGCCCTGCTTGGCTAATTCTGGTTAACATCAACTAATCTCCTATTCGTCCTGTTCTTCGTTTGCTTCGAGCAGAGGCGCTCCTTGCTTTTATTAAAAATTAAACCATGATCCGTAGTATATTTTATGGATAGCAGACTCATAAATCATAATTAGCAGCACACATCGTGATGGTTGCATAAGGCTTCCCTTTCGCCACAAAACAACGCATGATCTCTCATCAGATGAGGTCTGTTCAACACACCTTGATATTTTCAAAAAATGAAGTGAAGCGAGGAACATTATCTTGAACATGACAATATCGCGCTAAAAATACCCAATACGATAATATTTCCGTATCTTTAGAAAAAATATTTCAGTCGCGATACGGGGAAATGGGAGAGATTTTCGGGTTCAAAGAGATAGCGCCCTATCTGAAAGATCCATTAGTACTGATAGGTATTGTCCTTCTTCTCCTTTATCCAGCTTTACTTAAAGCCGGGGTTCCGCGCCATGGGTTGGTGATTGCGCTGGTCGTCATCATTCCCGGGTTTGGTTTTGCGTTCTATCAGTCCCACATTCTGCACGATCCAGATGTTCAAAAAGGGAGGATCGAGGAAATGCGCGAGCAGGGCCGGATTGATTTGGTGAGGCTCAATTGCTCTCGCCCTCCCGAAAAGGTCTGGCTTGATGAAGGCGCACGCCGTGATGCGCTGCATTTATGCAAACTAGCAATCGAAGCGGTACCGCAGGCTGACGCATCAGAGAGACAGAAAAAAAAGGCCTTAGCGATCAGCGGAGCACTGGGGCGCAAGGAAGGCATGGGCATCGCTTACGGCGGCTTAGGGACTTTGTATTTGACTCGCGGGAACCTAGCGCAGGCGGAGGAGATGTACAAGAAGTCGCTGGAGATCTTTGTAGCATCAACTCACCCCACTTGAATTTTCTTCTTTATCTACTAAGCTATTGAAAGTCCCATTCCATCCGCTGTTTCCCTCATTAGGAACCATCGGATCAGAAAGGGGCACTTTTTTAACTCACAGGTGAGTAACAATATGAATACACACTTTCCTAAAAGGTCAAGCCTTTATCTGTCAGCTTTTTTAGCCTCCTCACTCTTGCTAATAGCAAATACAGGCCAAGCATCGACTTGGACGGAAGTAGGAGATGCCGGAGACTTGCTTAATACCGCGCAGACCCCCCTGGGGGATGTCACTAACATAACAGGAACAGCGTCAACCACCGCAGATGCGGATTTATATAAGATCTTCATCTCGACGCCGACCACGTTCTCTGCAGCTGTTACTGGAGGCGATGGTGGTGATAATGATTTTTCCCTGGCTTTATTTAATGCAAATGGATTGGGGGTTTATGCCAACGACGATGCTACAACAGATAATGGTCAACCTGGATTTCCCGCCAATCACGAGTTAGGCCCTAAGCTGCCTGGTGTTTATTATCTTGCAGTAGTAATGGAAGGTAGTGGAGGTAACTTCCCGATAAGCGGTGACGTCTCAACGCAAAATAACTATATATTCCCCATAATGGAGGACACAGAGATAGTGGGACCCACTGCTAACGGGGGAGCCTCACCGTTAATAGGATGGCATTCTTTTGAAACGCCCGCACCGCTAAATGAGAGCTATAGCGTCGCACTTACTGGGGTTTCTCCAGTGCCTGAACCTGAAATTATTTCCATGTTTTTAGCTGGGCTAGGCTTGCTAGGAGTGTTATCAGGTAGAAGAAAAAGATTAGGCATTAGCTAAGTCAAAAAGGAGAGGGGGCAACCCCTTCTCCCTTTTTTCAAGGGGTGATATTCAAGGTGAGCCCTTGGGCACGCCGCGTTTGCGGCCTGCCCCGTGATTAAGTGCAGGGTTGTTTATGAATGATAAAGGACGTTATCATTCATAAACAAGAGCTAGAGACTCATCAAGCATTATGATGTAAAAGGTTATCTAATCTGTAGTAGTCGCTACTTCGTCTGCAGTTCCCGCTGCCATAATCAGCAGATTGGGTACAGCCACGGTAAAACCGTTTTCAATGGCGCCGAAGAAGTTCACTTCCTAGACAATCGCGAGCTGAGCGAGAAGGAAGGAAATGCTCAGTGGGTTTTCTTAGGCCATTTCTCGAACTCATCTATATTTATGAATACAGCTGACAAGCGTCTATACTTTACCGATGCGAAAAACTACAGGCTTGTCTCCAGGAAGATCTTTGAGAACAAATGACAGCCCTCTTTTGATTATGGATATGTAACGAGCAGCTGACAAGCAGCCAACGCGATGCCGCCCTGAAGACCAACCACGCGGGCTCAGTCGCCATCTTCATTCTCCCGCGCAAGTTGCGACTTGAGATGATAGGCATCGATATCAAAGTCTCTGCTGTCCGAGACCGCGGCCAGTACCAGGGGCATAACGCGCTCTCGCTCCTCCTCGGTCTCGAAGTGTGTGAAGTTGGCCGCAGCTGCCTCGGCGAACAGTTTCTCCGACAGCCGCTTTGCCTTTACTTCATGACTCTCTATGTCGGGATTGGCGCCGGGAGGGATGTTTTTCTCGATCCATGTGTCGACCCACCTCAGGAAGCGATTGCTCATGACTGCCCACCCATCTTCTGCGTTGAGTTCGGCGCCGGTCGCCCCTCATGGGAGCATTTTACCCATGATAAAATAGGTTATCAAGGGTAAAAGCTAGTAGTAATTTTCCGCATTTTTCGATCGTGTGATTATCGATAACATATTTTATCGATAGCTTAACCTAATCATAATTCCCACGTTAGCACGTTGCATAAGAGCTCCCTTTTGCTACGCTGAAACGAACAATGCAATACATTGTTGTTATGGCTTGATTTTGTCGCATAAGGTGGGTGCATAAAAAAGGCGGGTGTGAGCGGATATTTACCGATCAAGAGGCAGCGGGACCGCTAACGAGCATGAAGGACTGGCTCACACAAGTGTTGGGGGCCGAAAGGCATCTAAGGGTTTCTCTTAGGAGAAAATCAGAGTTTCCCCAATGTACGCATAATATTAATCGAGCTAGGATAAGGCCAACTAACCTATTTGCGTTCATTACTATTATGAAAACAAAATCTGGAAAATTCGTTTTCGCGATATCGATGATAGGCCTGCTGGGTTCGCTAAGCGCCCCCGCTGCTGCGGCTGATAATTCTGCTGACACCCCTGAAATCCGTGCGGCGGTTCAGAATGCCACCACCCGGAGCGATCATGAGGCAATAGCAAAATATTATGAAGACGCGGCTTCGCAGATGCAGGCAAAAGTGAAGGAACAAAAGGAGCTACTGGAACAGTATCAGAATAAGAGCTATCTCTACGGTCGGCGGGCGCAGGACTTGCAATCCCATACTGAAGCGTTAATCCGGGATTACGAGCGGAATGTCGCAGCAGATATACGAGAAGCCGCCTTGCATCGCCAAATAGCTTCAAAACTCGACGAGAACCATGCGACATCAGGGACTCAAAGCCCAGCGCTTTAAGCGAGCTATTGGTATATTTTAAGTCGAGACAAGATTAAGAGTAGTTTTAGTAACTTACCTTAAATGTCGGATTATCTTCCGGCCGCGCCTTACTGTGGTCAGATCCGCGTGGTCGAAATGTTAGCATCCTCCAGCCACTCCTGCACCTTCGCTATGTCCGCTCCCATAATCCAGCACATGGGTCGCGGCCGTGGCCCAGCATCACGTACGGCCCGTGCTTTCCCCTGAAATACCAAGCTTGTTCAAATACTTCAGCACCCCCATCGAAATAAATGGAGTCCGGCGCAAGTACCGTCAGGAGTGGGCCGCGCATATTCTTCTTCACAGGCCGAGTTAAAGGCGCACTCGGATCCTGTCGATGCCCGGTGGCTTCCAGGTACTCTTCTATTAAGATAAGCGTCCCGAGATGCAGCTCACATTTCGTAGCGATCTCTATTCTCGAGCAAGCGTACACACACGTGGCCAATACTGCCTCTATGCGTGCCATCACAGGCAAGCGGTAAAATACGGTTTATGAAGCTGAGGCAGAAAATCATCGTATTTGCCACTGTGCCGCTTGTCCTGGCACTTTGCATCATTGCGTTCACTGTCTATCACCACGCAACGGAATTAAGCAAAGCTCAGCAAGAGGTCATCCAACCGGCTTTTCGTGCGAGCAAGCAGGCTGAGCTGAAGAGTTACGTGACGCTGGCCAGACATTCGATCGCCCATCTTTATGAAACGGGTCGCACCGATGCCGCAGCGATGGAGGAGGCCAAGGCCATTTTGACGCGACTGGATTACTCGGATGATGGCTATTTTTTTGTATACGATCTTAAAGGCACGCTGCTTGTTCATCCGCGCAGGCCGGAGCTGATCGGTCGCAATCGGCTGGAATACAAGGATGTCAACGGCTATCCGACCATCCAGAGCCTGATCAGCCGAGCAAATGAGGGTGGTGGTTATGTACAGTACGCAACAGAAAAACCGTCCACTAAATTACCCGCCCTCAAGCTCACCTATGTAACTCCCCTGCCCGACTGGGGATGGGTGATAGGGACCGGAATTTATCTTGATGATGTCGAGAACGCATTGGCCACGGTGGATGCCCAGGTGTCGAGCAATAATTTCGACACCATGCGCTGGATTGGCGCCATTGCGTTCCTGGGGGTGGTCGTGGTGATTACTTCCGGCCTGGTGCTGAGCATCCGCGAGCGCCACGCCGCGCAAGCGGAGGAACAGGTCAGGCTGGCGGGCGAGTTGCACGACGACATTTGCCAAAGGCTGGTATCCGCCAGACTGCAAGCCGAAACAGGCATCATCCAGCTGACGGGAATTTCCGAGCAGTTCACGCCGGCGCAGAGCACGTTCGAGCGAATGGCGGCACAACTGGATAATATCCTCGGAGACATCCGCAAAATTGCCCATGAGCGTTACCCAGATACAATTGGCTCCGGCCTCGATCTTGCAGCCTCCCTCTGTAGACTGGCTCATGATATGAAAAATGCCGCGACCACTATCGAATTCACCACGGTGGGGATAACAGAGGATTTATCCGGCTCCGTCCATAAAGTCCTTTACCGGGTTGCCCAGGGAGCACTAAGGAATGTCATGGAGCACGCCGCTGCGAGGCAGGCATGGATGCGGCTGGAACGTAGCAAGCGCGGGGTCGTGCTCACCATTCGCGACAATGGCAACGGGTTTGACGCAGGCCGGATCGATAGCGACCCAAGGTTTGGCATGAGTTTGCGCAATATGAAAAAACGGCTGGAAGAGATCGGCGGGCACTTGAAGATTGATTCCACAAGCAGCGGCACAACGGTAATCGCCACCATTCCGCTATCCTTATTACATTACTTATTACATTATTTTCTTCCAAAGCCATGATATATGATCGGCCCATCAACATCATGCTTGTCGATGATCACGAACTGCTATTGAAGGGATTACGAGGCCTGCTGGAAACCAGGCCGGCTTTTCGCGTAGTTGCCGAGGCATCAGGCGTGGAGGAAGCCTTGCGCACGGCAAAAGATAAGGGGGCAATAGACCTGGTAGTGACGGACCTGGGAATGCCGCACGGAACTACCGCTGGCATTGAATTGACCATGAGGCTGCTTGCCGAATTCTCCACTTTACGCGTTCTAATATATACCATGCATAATGAAGACAAGCACATTCTTCAAGCAATCCAGGCGGGTGCGAGCGGTTATGTGTTAAAAGACAGGCCAGCATCCGATATTATTAATGCAATCAACAGGATCGTTAAAGGCAAAACTGTCTTTCCCCCGGTGTTGGAACTCGAACGGCTTTTGACGCCAACCGAGCGGCAAGTCCTGTGGCTTCTTGGCGATGGAAAGTCAAATACATATATCGCGGTGGAGATCGGCATTGCAAAAGGAAAACTCGGTATAACCAAGCGTACTGTAGAGGGTCACCGCTCCAGTATCTGGCAAAAACTAAAAGCCGTATTGCCTGAAGAAGAAGGGGAAAACCCAGCGGTTCTAATAAATATTGCCACAAGATATAGAGATCGCTCCCCTTTCCCCATCATCATTGATACAAAGATAAAGGATAAGTCCTCTCGCTAATTTTTTTGCGTGCGTCCTTGAGGCGTCGGCCCTGTCCAGGCATTGATAAGCTGCGTTTTTTATTGTTCGCAATGCTTGAAGTCGAGGACCGGCGCAGAAGGCATGCATTCATACGCCCTTTCCGCTCCACATGCTGCCTTCTGCGTGTTCGATAAAAGAACGGGACTACCTTTTATTCTTTCGCGCTCGTCACCGCTTGTGCCACACCTTCCGCAAATCCATGCTCCACGTCTTCAATGGAAGTCGTGCCACCATAGATTCCGCCCCACGCGAACGTCTTGTCGATATCGAATTCGGAAACTTTCGCACGCTGGGGCAACAGGAATACAGATGCCTTGGCATCAATATGAATTTGTCCAAGCCCGGCAAGCATGAATCTGGCGAAAGCATTGCCTTTTTCATATCGTGTCAACAGCACCGCGATTTCATATTCACGCTTGCCCGAAGAATCGGGATTCTGCAATTTTTGAAAGTCGATCTTTCCCAGGATGTTCCGCGCCAACCGCTGTTTCTCATGTTCGTCGATAAAAACGCCCTCCCCCGCTTCTACTTTCACATCGGCGGTGTCGTTGGCGTCCAGGCGGTGGTCCTTCGGCAATGCTTGCCTGAATGCTGCATTAGGGGATGTTGTCGCGCAGCCGGAAAGCAATAATCCGGCGCCTATCGCTGCCAGGAAACCAACCCTCAATATCTTGATTGAATAGTACATTTTATTGATATTTCCTTTTTTAAGTTAAAATATTTGTGTTCATCAGCCAGTGCATTTATTTCTTCAATACCGTAACTTGATCGACCCTGTCGTCCTTATCGTATGAAACCTGGTAAGCCATCTCATCACCGCTGAAAACCGCTTCCGCAGGTGTGCCGACAACCTCCCACAAACCCAGCGTTGCTACATCGGCAGCGCCATGAAACAACGCCCTGCCGGCTTTTACCCCGGTGCTGTAACCCTGGATAAACTTGAAAACCTCATATTTCCTACCATCCCGCGTCTCCGAGACGGCAGGAGGACCAAACTCACCCAGAAGCATATTTCTAGAGGTTCCCGACCTGAACAAATCCACATTCTTTTTGTCGGGCTGCTTCGCCGCCATGAAGACCGAGCATCCCGAGTTGAAGACCAATACGGGCGCGAGAAGAAATACTGCCAATAGCTTATGTGTCATGATTTTTTTATTCTCAAAAATTAAAGACGAATGTGTACGAATCCACGCTTTCCTTTAGGAGCGCCCTCGTATTACATAATTCATATCATTGTGTTTAAAAGTGACTATAACCAAGAACTGATATATCCAAATTGGAAGCACATTCCTTTGACGGGTGCGAATAGCAATCTGGCCCTATTTATTCGCCAATACATCGGCTTCAGAAAAAATTCGTCTAGCGATATCCTCCAATTCAGAAGGCCCCTCATCGCCATAGTTGACGCATTTTTCATAGCTGGCCGCGGTAAAGCAAATCCGCATGCCTCCGGCATCCAGCATGTGGAGTCCGGCCGTTTCGACAGTTTCCTCATCCTTCAGGAAGACTGAATAGCGGTTGGTATAATCGTCCGGCATATCGAAAAAGCGAATTCTGTAGAACTCGTTCATTAGGACCAGCAACTTTTTCACTTGGTAAGTGAATGGCATGATTTTGCCGTCCCGCTCCAGCGTTGCGCTACCGGAACCGGCCAAGCTGACCCGCTGAACCGGAAAGGCGGCGTTGCCAAGGTGACGAGTCAGATGGATATGCACGTCGTCGATGTGATAGGTCAACGGCGGTCCGCCTGGTCCAAGGCTGCCGGTAATGACAGACTCAGTGGACATGGCCGCCGGCATCCCCAGGCATGTGATAACCATCAGCAGGGTGCCGGCAAGGAATTCATTCGGTGTCCGAATAAAAGAGCCACGCTTGAGCTTGAATCCGGCAATGAATGCCGCATTCTCAAGCTCACATTTTGAATTAGTCGATTGATCCGTATCGGCTTTGGATATCATGTGACTTCACCCTCCTGGAAAATTGCTGCCAGCGGTATTAACCGGCAAGAAATTCGGGATCTCGCGTCCGAGTCCCGAATTGTTTAGCCCACCGTGATAACGGATGCACGGCGACGTACAATCGCACCCAGCACAGCGAGACCCGCAAGCAGCATGGCGTAAGTTTCGGGTTCTGGCACGACCGCTACATAGCCGAGATCCTTTAGAATGCCGACTTCGATCGCACTATAGTCGCGCATTTGCGGACCTGCGTAGCTTGCGGGTGACATCAGCGTCCCTTCGATGCCGGGCATCCGGTCGTCCAGATGGGAAACACTGCTGCCCGGTTCCCAAGCGTCCGCTGTATAGAGCGTGACCAAAAAGCCGCCATTCGCGGCCACGGCGTTAGTCCCGTTGAAGAACAGCCCTTCAGACCCGCCTCCGCCCCAATTGCCGACACTGCCGGTATCCCACGCCCCCTGATTCAGCACAAAAGTATGCGGATCAATGATCGGATTGTTGTTCTTGTCGACAATGAAGCTGGAAAACGTGCTCCAGCTTCCATCTTTCATACCGAACGCGCTCGTCCCGGACTGCGTCATTACGGGACTGAAACCGAGCGTATGGGTAAATTCGTGATATAACGTACCGTAGAAGTCGTGCGTGCCTGGATACCATCCCCATCCCCAAGCCGGCGGCGTATTGAAATCAAGTTCCCAATTTGCACCAAAATTGACGTTTACCACACCATCCGCAACATTCCCGTTCAGATCGATTCCATTTTGAAGCTTGGTCCGGACAACCTCTCCAAGATTGAATCCCGCACTGCCCGGATTGGTAAAATAACTGCTTGCCGACGCCAACGTCCCGCTGTAAGGATCGTTTTGCGCATTCGCGGTCAGCACGATAGTGGCCGAATTGCTGAAATGGCTGCCGAACATGCTGGAGAAATTTTCGGCTGCCGTGTTCAGGGCAGCTTGCCGGCTCGCTCCATAGATGGGATCAAGGAATCCTGTTCCCGCGGGATCGCCATATTGAAACTGGAAGGTGATGCCCGCATACGCCGTGGTTCCCAATGACAGGCAGCCTGCCAGCAGCGCAGCGCGCACCATGCGCTGCATCCGATTCTGTTTCTGATGTATCATGGAATCTCCTTGGGTTGGGGTAAAAAAAACTGGTTAACTGTTTTGTATCGGTTTCATTTACTGCTCAGGTTGAACTTTAATCGTGTCCACCTTCGTCCGAATCCGCACAATTACGTCTAAAAGCTACGTAGAAATACGTATCGCGGGTTTTACCGGTGATCCATTCCGAGGCTAGCAACATCGCCCTACCCGTCCGTCATATCGTGCCGTCTGGCATTCCTGGAAGAACTCCTGATAGGACATAGGCGGTTTATTAGGATGTCTGCTGCGCATATGCGCAACATAAGCACTGTATTCAGGCACACCTGCCATCAGACGCAGGCTTTGTCCGACATAACCTGCTACGCTCAGCAATCTGGTCATTCGGGTAATTTTTCTAATTGGGGATTCATGGAACATGATTGCCATCCATTATTTTCAAAATTGCAGGTGTCGCTCAGGCGGCGATAGCGGTTCGAACGGGGCTTCTTTGACGGTGGGAGCGTCCATGCCGCGTGCACGTATCACCGTTCGGATACCGAACGCCAATAAGCTGATCAGCACCAGTATGAAGAGGCCTGCCAGCGACGCATTGACATAGTCGTTAAAGATCACCTGCCGCATCTGCTCTATCGATTTGGCCGGCGCAAGGAACATCCCGCATGCAGATGCCTCCTTGTACTGGTCGGCATGTGCCAGAAACCCGATACGCGGATTCATATCGAAGATCTTCTGCCAGGCGGCAGTCAACGTGCAGACCAGCACCCAGGTAGCGGGTAGGATGGTGATTGCATGGTTTGTACACATCTCGATAATCTTCGCAAGACCATACCTGCGGCAGATGGCTATGAAGATTGCCTGAAGACTGAAGCTCCATGGGTACACGTACGCCCATATAGCCAAGTCGGCTGAAAGCCGCGATGAACGAAGTCGCCGGTAGATTGTTCTCGTCGACGCCTGGCCAAGTGGATGACGTTTCCGCCAATGCGGCGGATGTGCCGCTGCCTCCAAGTCTGGCATCGCGCCGCGAGCAGATTTTTCCTAAGCTCGCCCCTGCAGAAATTAACCGGTTACGGCGTTTTGGCACGACGCACACCTGGCAGCCGGGTGAACTATTATTCGAGGCCAGCAAGACCGGACCCGGCATGCCCGTTTTGTTAAACGGGCACGTCCTGGTTACGCGCAAAAATTGCCTTGGAATCGAGGTTCCCATCGTTGAGAACGGACCGGGCGACTTCATGGCTGAAATCGGCGAGCTTTCGGGACGTCCCTCCCTTGTCTATGGGCACGCGCTCGACGTGGTCGAAGCATTGCTGATAGATTCGCCTTCGTTGCGTGCCGTGGTCGTGGCCGAGGCCGAGCTCGGGGAACGAATCATGAGAGCCCTGATCCTGCGACGCATGGGATTGATCGAAACCGGCGCAGGCGGTCCGATATTGATCGGTCCTCCCGGCGGCGCCGACATGGTGTGACTGCGGGGATTTCTTTCAAGGAACGGCCATCCTCATCTGGCGCTGGATCCGAAGCTGAATAGCGTCGCGGAAGGTGTGATGAAGCTCCACGAACCGCGTCCGAATGAGTTGCCGTTGGTCGTATGTCCGGATGGAACGATCCTCAAGTGTCCCACCGAAAGGGAACTTGCACGTCGCCTCCGCTTATATATCGAACTGAGCGCTGACCGCGTCTATGACGTTGCGATCGTCGGTGCGGGGCCCGCAGGCCTTGCATGTGCGGTATACGCCGCGTCGGAAGGGCTTTCCGTGCTGGTGCTCGACACCCATGCGTTCGGGGGCCAGGCGGGCGCTAGCGCCAGAATCGAAAATTACCTCGGCTTCCCGACTGGCATCTCCGGCCAGGCGCTTGCCGGACGCGCTTATGTTCAGGCGCAGAAATTCGGTGCTGAAATGGTGGTGCCTGTTGAAGTGACGTCGCTGGATTGCACCTGTTTTCCCTACGCGCTTAAACTGGATTGTGGCGTACGGATTTCGGCTAAAACCGTGGTGATCGCGACAGGCGCAAAATATCGGCGTCCCGCCATACCCGAACTCGAGAAATACGAAGGTCGCGGCATCTATTACTGGGTGCCGCCGATCGAGGCCGCGCTGTGTGGCCAGGAAGAAGTTATATTGGTGGGCGGCGGCAATGCTGCCGGGCAGGCAATAGTATTCCTGGCAAACTATGCGGCGCATGTGCATCACCTGATTCGCGGACCCGACCTTGCAAAAAGCATGTCGAAATATCTCATTGACCGTATCGGGGCACTCGCGAACGTTACGCTGCACCCGGAATCGGAGATCGTTGCAATCGACGGCGGTGAAGAAGGCGTGAGCAACGTTCATTTGCGCAATCGCAAAAGTGGCAGCATGCAGACGAAATCAATCCGGCGCATTTTCCTGTTCGTGGGTGCCGATCCAAACACCGGTTGGCTCGATAATTGCGGCGTGAAAATAAATGATAAGGGTTTCGTTTGTACGGGCCTCGATCTGTCACCCGCCGACTACGCGCGGTTGGCGTATTCGACGGACGATCACTATCCCCTGCCGCTTGAGACTTCGGTACCGGGAGTATTCGCGATCGGGGACGCGCGTGCCAGCTCAACCAAGCGCGTCGCCGCCGCCGTGGGCGAAGGCGCCGCGGCGGTCGCGGAGGTGCATACGCGGTTGGCATCGCAGAAGACTATCAAAATGGCATAGCCTGCGGCCGGACTGCTGCAGCATATCGACAATATACTAATCCGGCGCCAGCCTGAATCTTCTGGCAGAACGAGGCCTCTGCCCTATCCCCCTGCGCCGGAAAATCCCTTATCCAATCAATTCGCGGCAAGCTGCAAGCGGATGAGAATACTCAACCCTCCATCTGGTTCGTTTTTTGCCACGATTTCGCCACCGTACGACCGAATAGCACGATCAGCGATGGCTAACCCGAGCCCGTGCCCGCCGCTTAGACTATCTCTGGCCTCCTCTACCCTCATGAAGGACTCAAAAAGATGGGGTAGCATTTTTTCGGGTACGCCGGGTCCGTGGTCCCGAACCTGAATAATGATGCTGTCCGGAATACCCCGATCGGCCAACATGGTTATTTCTACTGCCGTATCCGGTTTGGTGTACTTGATGGCATTGCGCACGACGTTTTCAATGGCGCTGTGAAGCAGTCTGGCATTTGCCTTAACGCTTGCCGAAAAAGCGTTCTTCAGCTTGACTTCGCAACCCTTTGACTCCGCTTCGAATTGTGCATCATCGATGAGTCCTTCGAGCAGTTCGCGCATATCAACCTTCTCAATATGCGCAACATCCACCCCTGCCTCCAGGCGAGAGAGTTCAAGAAGTTGCCCAATCAATTCATTCAGCCGTTCTATCTCGGTTTCGATGCGGTCAAGCTCTTGCTCCGCCCGACCGTTTGATCGCTGCCGGGCTAGGCCCAATGCGACCTGCAAGCGAGCGAGTGGAGAACGCAGTTCATGGGAGGCGTCACTCAGTAATTGCCGTTGCGCGCCAAATACCTTTTCGAGCCGTTCAGCCATTGTGTCAAATGCGCCCGCCAGGTCCGCAATTTCATCGCGGCGGTTGCCCATGGATGGGGCGACACGCTGGGTAAGATCACCGGCCGCAATATGCTGGGTGGCACGGCGCAACCGCTCAAGCGGAAAAGTCAGGTAACGGCTGAGCAACAGGCAAATCAGCGCACTTACCAAAGCTGCCACCGCCACGGGCAGCGCAATAACTCTCGGGCGCTGCAAAACTCTGCGCAAGGTAATGCTCTGGAAATCGGGAACCATGCGGTATGCGCTTCCTCCCGCCAACCGTATTCGCTGCAGATGGGACGGTCCTTTTCGTTCCATGCGTTCAGCGTGTTCACGCCTTCGATCCAGCCTTGCAATGATATAAGCGGGAATCTCTCGCTCAAGCACATCTTGTCCTGCTTCATCGATCAAAAAAATGGGTATTGCTTCGCTACGATCCAGATTTTCCAGCCATTCCTTTAGGCCTTCGATTCCATTCTGTTTCGCGGCTGCCTGGCCTTGATTGAAGTATTCCGACAGACGTACGCGCATGCTGCCGATATCTTGTTGTGTTCGTGTATGTTCAAGATAACTCGAAGCAGCAAACATAACCAATGCAGAAAAAATAATCAGCGTAAGCCAGAATGACAGAAATATTTTCCAGAAAAGTCTGTGCATCGTCGGTTACGTGAATAAATATAACCAACGCCTCGGACCGTCTTGATCCGCTCCTGTCCATCGGATAGCGGACCCAGCTTTTTACGCAGATTGCTTACATGCATATCTAGGCTGCGATCATAACGGCTCAATTTACGACCAAGCGCACGTTCGGAAAGATCGGCCTTTGACACCACATTGCCGGCTTCGCGCAACAGTACGCTCAACAGGCTGAATTCCGTGCTGGTCATCGATACGGGATCATCGCCGCAGGTTACGGTACGTGAACCAAAATGCATAACAAGATCATCCATCGCAATCTGATCAAGGCGTTCTTTATCACAATGCAGCTCGCCTTGTGCCTCTGCTCTTCTCAGGATTGCACGGATCCGTGCCACCAGGACACGAGGATGGGATGGTTTGGCTAAATAGTCATCCGCCCCGAGCTCAAGCCCGACGATGCTGTCGACGTCATCTCCACGCGCCGTTAACATCAACACGGGAAGCAAGGACTGCACTCGCAGTTCACGCAATACATCAAAACCGTTCCGGTTCGGCATCATCACATCCAGTATCAATAGATCATACTCGTTAGCCAGGGCCTTGCTCAAAGCCATGTCGCCATCATAAGCAGCGTCGACGTTGAATCCCTCTTCCGCCAGGTAGTCGACCAGCATGCGGCTCAGCTCGATATCGTCATCCGCCAGTAGTATGCTCGCCATCCGTTTTCCCAAGTCAAACTGTTGCAAATGCTTACGTGATCCATTTGTCTTGAATATTGCCAAATTGAGGCGAACAAATATAGCGGCCTCTGGCTTCTTTACACAAATTTACGCTTCCTTAACCCTACTTGACATTGCCTGGCTTTATCCTTTGTTCAAGCCGTTAAGGTTCACGGCGACATTCGTTAAACGCAATCTAGAGGACCAGGCTAATGAAAACAATCATGAAAATTTCACTGATCGGTGGTTTATTAATAAGCAGTATCGCTGTGGCAGTTCCGCAACCTGACACGGATTCCAAAGATGGCGCACGCGGATGCCATCACGGCAAACACGCCAAAATGATGGGGCAAGGCATAAAAGGCGAAGGACGTTTGCTGGACAGGATGGCGGATCGCCTCGAACTTAATACGGAACAGCGTTCATGGGTTAAAGCCGCTTTGGAAAAGTCGAAGCCGCAAATGACAGCGATAAAAGAAAAGATGCGGACAAATCGCGAGGCGTTAAGAGAACTCGGGCGAGATGGCAGTGACGATAGCCGAGTACAAGCATTGGCACGAGAACGAGGTGATCTGGTGGCAAGCCTCGTCATTGAGCGAAGCAAAATACGCAGCGATATTCAGCAGATTTTGACTGATACGCAACGGGAACAGATGAAGCAGATGCGTTGGAAGCACAGACATGACGGGCATGGGCATGACGATAAGGGGTAAAGCGTAACGCTCGACAGCGGCTTGCCAAAGCGGCCGCTGTCATTCACCGATACTGGAATTCATACTCTCCGCGCGAACTCATGAACAGGGGGAGCGGGTACTGAAAGGACACCAGATCGATGCAACCGTAGAGCAAACGCAATATGGATGCGAACGGGTTATGAGCGATCCCGCAGTTCCGTTACACCCTCTCTCTCTGCACAATGGTTACAGCAGAATATTACTCCGTTCTTTTCCAGACCATGACCTACAATTCGTACGCCGCAATGCGCGCAGGTAGGGGCGAGCATCTGAATTGCACATTCAAAGCTATCAAAAGTATAGGTTTTGTTAGAAGCGATAATCTGAAAAGATTTATCGTAGTCATTCCCGCATCCATCACATTTCGGCATGAAGCCCTCCTATATTGATACCGTTGAAAACCGGCAGCCCGAAGCGGGCAATTCGTACCAGCGTGATCGAAACAAAGCCTGCTCGCGCCTGTTTTGCTCGCATCTCCTGATAGTTTTCGTTAAAGATCGCCGTATGTAGGGCGATGCCTGGACTTTCTAATCTGCTCCTACGTGGATCGAGGCCTGGTGGCCAAGCTCCTCTAATCAAGGCGCGGAGCAAGACCTCTGGCTCCCATCGGAACACTGCTGGAAACCGACACAAGGACCACAAGTTGGCGCTGGTGGATTACATTGTTGGCGGCATGCCGGGCCGCACTGAAACGGTGGAAAGCCATCCTGACGGCACTCGGTAAAGCAATCCCTAAAGCAAGAGGAACCGGAACCGATTTGTGCGGGATTTATAACGTCATCGGCTTGGTGGAACATGCCGATCATGTGGTAGGGGTTGATCGCCTTGTACAAAGAAGCTTCAGCTGTAAACCCCGGGATGTTCGTTATGTTCATTTGTCATCTCCATAATTTAGTGAGGATGGTAGCAGGAAGTGCAGCTGAGCCTGCCTTAAAAGCCTGCCACACTTTCAAAAAGTTGCACGAACCAAACCCCACGGTGGAATGGGGCATAAGGTGGCGTCACAGCTACAAACTCCTGACGCGGGATTGCAATCGCAAAATAGTGTGCATCCCCGATTGAGATCTATCGTTCGTATTATTTGCGGGATTATCGCCGAGGAGTTATTAGCAAAAACATCCTGCTTATTCTCAAAATAATTCCCAGCTTTTTTATAGATCGACGATTCCGCAGTAAACCCTGGCATGTTCATGATTATCTCCTTTCAGCTGATTGGCAGTTTGATACCGGTTATCGATCGTAGTATGGCGACATCTTGGTGACCAAAAACGGAAATTCCTCGGTTGCATCCACGCGCACAAAGAACTTCTCGGTGAAATCGGTATTGCGATTGGTATATGAAAAGACGACTTTTAAAATTTTTCGGGTGCTGCTCAACGATGATTGGATCACTTCAATCCCCGTCAGTGAATATTCGTCGCCAAATTTTTCTGCGGCTTTCGCATAGATGGCGGGATAACGCATCGCCAGGTAGTTGAGCACCCGGTGCTCATCGGTTGCACCGGCGTTGTCCGTCATTTGCATGATCCGGTCGAACAGTTCCTCGGCAGCGGGCCCGAATTGCTCATCAGCCATTTTCTCCGGCTTGGGAATGGCTTTTATAAGTACATCACGGCCGAAAGAATAGATCTGGTCGAATACGACTATCGGCACCATCAAGCCGTTACACATTTCCGGCGGTGCAATAGGGCCGCGCAAACCAATGACGACATCGATGTCATTGGGAGCGGGAGCGGGGCGGATAGCATCCACCAGCATGTCGATATCCGCCGGGTCGCGCGGCTGCAACAAGTAGGTTTCCAGGCCCTGTACCGTCAGCACCCAGCACAACTGGCGCACCAGGTAACGGTTCTCCCGCTGGGACAGAACAGCATGAAAAGCTTGCTGGTCCGTCTTTCCGGCAGTTTCTGTACGTCCGGTCGCCTGGGAAAATTCCTTTTCCGCGGAAAGGTTCGGGAAGCGAGCTTCGACCCGGCCGATTGCATAGACATAAGAGACCACTCCAGTACCATTTGAACTTATGTCTCCAGCTCCCCCGCAACCACAGTTTCCGCTTCCCCCCTGCGGTGAGATTGCCATGTTTGAGCGGGCATCGGGATAAGGCGTGGCGTCCCGTACGTCATTCACCTTGATCGGTTGGTCCATTAGTTGTTCCCTCTGCTGTTCCTTTGCTTCAGTTTGTTCGCTCATATTGCTACTCCTTAAGTAGTAGGGGGTGTTAACGATGTTCAAAAATCCGGAAAATCCAGGCTCAAGAAATTCTCTGTAGCCGAACGCAGCGCCTTAAAAAAAGATAGCACCCTGTCTGTTCCTATTTTTTAGGGACAGGACTGGCCAGGGCTTATGCACGCATCATCGCATCTCCCGCTTGCACAACTACCGCAACACCTCCTGCCCGGTGGGCAGCAGCCACCGCCACCACCTCCCCCTCCGCCGCCACTGCCACCGCCGTCTCCGCCCCCACCAATATCAGGAATGCAATCTCTGCAGAAACCGTAAAGGCTTATTCCCAGGCAGCCGACCCAGCAAGCACCACAGGCTACCGGGCCGCCAAGGCAGGCGCTGGTACATAGAACAATACATCCTGCTATCGCCCCTCCACAGGTAATGCTTTTAATCCATCCACACCCCTGGGGCATCACAACTGTGTTTCCATTACTTCGAAAAATCTCGCCAACCGCAAGCTGGTAGCGATTGCTAGTCTGGTAAAGCGACGTTTCTGCGGTAAATCCTGGCATGCTCACGATATATCTCCTTTCAGGTGGGTAAGGTTACCGGTCAGGTCCCGCCAGCCATCTGCGGAGAGATTCCGGCATATTTGCACAAGCCGGTAAGAGCCTGGGAAAGCGCCGTCACCCGATCGGCCTGCCGCCTGTTTCATTGCTTCAGCTCGTTCATTCATACTGTCGCTCTTCATTTATGTATGGGCGAAGCTGCTAACGATGTCAAGAAATCTGCAAAACCGACTTCAAGAAATTCGCTACCTCGTCCGCCGTTGGCTGAAGACCAGCCAGCGGTTAAGTGCAGTTGCCCGGCTTTCACAGCCGCCGCAAGGCTTTATTCCTAAATAAGCGGTTGCACGCTTAACCGCATCGCCAAGCCCAATCTCCTCTTCGGTGATAAATCCGGGGAGACGCACTCGATGCGGCCGGGCTTGGTTTTTATCGGAAGCGTCATTTCTTTCGCCTGGTTTATCGTCAGGTACGTTTTTGCCGACTGATTTTGCCACGCATTTTCCCCCTTCAACTTGCAGTCAACAGGCTTTGGTAGGCTACCGCCGCGTCCAGCAGAGGCGGCACGACCGAAGCTCGCCGCGGCGCAGACGCTTTCGTAGCAGCAAGCTTGATTTGCGCCGCGGTTGCCGTGGAAAATTCCGACCACAGCAGAGCAATGGTGCCGGTCACAAACGGCACAGCGACGCTCGTACCGCCCAGCGTGAGCGTCTGCCCACCGGCGCCCAGGCTGGTAATACTATCGCCAGGTGCGCTCAGGCCGCGCATGCCGATGGAACCGCCCAGGTTCGATTCGTTTATCGGCCTGCCACGCAAATCGCAGGCCACCACCGGGATGACCCACGGATGACGCGTAATGGGAGAACTGCCCAGCGTGCCTTGGTTGCCCGCCGCCGCAATGATGAGCACGCCGCGCCTGAGCGCCTGGTTGAGCGCCTCATCCAGCGCCTGTTCCCCTTTGACGGAAGGCTGTGCCAGGGCAAGGCTCAGGTTTATAACGCGCGCACCCGCGTTGATGCACTCGAGAATCGCTGCTGCCAGCTCCTGCGGCGTTGCGCTGGGCATGTGTTCGCGCCCAAAAGTCTTCTCGCTGAAAATCGGGCGTATGAGAACAGTACAGCCGGGACAGATTGCGGGAGCAGCAGAACCTCGCTTTGCGGATAGGATGCCCGCTATAAAGGTGCCATGCAGGCAAGCTGTGCTATTGGCCTGCGTGCAGGTAGCACCGTTCTGGCCGGGAATCTCGCGCAAGCGATCCTTTGCCAGATCGGCATGGCCGGTGGAGACGGGTCCATCAATGAGCCCGATCTTCATGTCCGGGCTGCCGCTGGTGCGTGCCATCAACGCCGTGAGCTTGACTAGTTCGGTAGGGAGCATAGAGCTTATCTAAATATTCCCTATTCCCATATCGTTCAGTACGCTATCGAACATAGGGGGACAGACTCTCTTGAGTTGCGGAGTTTACCTGTAGCTGCTTGCCAACCTATTTGCCTCTCACCGGAAGACAACAACAATCCGAGCGCCTCATTGAAAACTTTCATGCTGGCCAACTTGACCTCGTTGCTTTCATGACGCTTGGGCGCGAGGCGAATAAGGAAGTCTTAAAATAAGGAATCCGGGCAAGCCGGATGGTTCCGGTTAGCTGGCCCGGCTTTGCCCGAATAGCCTTTCTTCAGTCAGCGTGAGAGTTCAGGGTGAGAGTTGCGTGCGCCATCGTACAGAGAGAAACGGTCTGGCCATCTACAGTAGCAACCTTGAAAATGACCAGAGGTGGCTATCATGAACTATTTGAAACCTGTTCTTACCGCGGCGATGCTCGCGCTGGTATTAACCGGATGCGATTCCAAGCAGGAAAATAAGCGGGAAGAAGTACTGGAAAAGAAAGCGGATATCGTGGAACAAAAAGCCGATGTGGTACGCGATCGGGGTGAAGCGACGGCTGATCGGATTGAAAAGCGGGATCCTGGTATGGATAGCAGCGCTACCGACCGCGCGGCTGAGGCTGCCCGCGAGTCTTCGGAGACGCGTGCCGATCAGATGGAGGACCAGGCGGATCGCATCCGGGAAAAAAAGTAAGGGTTTAATAAGATTAACCATCGCCCTGTAGAGTGTCAGGCTGCTGGGACTCACGTGCACCTACTTTCAATCTGCAGGGGCGGAGGCCGAAGCTTCATTCAGGTTCAGATTCCTGATCATCAGGTTTTTTATACAGTTCGGCGATCTTGTCCGCGAAACGTTTTTCCACTTCTGGACGCTTCAGCTTCAAGGTGGGCGTTAGAAGGCCGTTTTCCACACTCCACGGTTCGAGTGCCAGATGAACGGCGCGAATCCGAGCGTACTTTGGAAAACTGCGCAATGCGGTTTTAATCCTGTTTAGAACAGCAGCTCGCGCAGCGGAATGCGCCAGCGACTTTGGTTCGTTGGCCTTCAGGCCGAGGCCGGTCGCAATATTCTCCCATTCGCGCTGGTTCAGTACCAGCAGCGAAGCCAGATAGGGCTTGCCTTCGCCTACTATCATCGCCTGGTCGAATAAGGGGTCCTGAACAATGGCTATTTCCAGATCGCCGGGAGGGACCTTTTCGCCCGTTGAGGTGACAAGTATTTCTTTGAGCCGCCCGCAAATGAATACATGATCGTCAGAAATGCGGGCTTGATCGCCGGTATGAAGCCAACCTTCCGAATCGACGGCAGTCCGTGTCTCCTCCGGTTTATTCCAGTAACCAAGCATGACGCCGGGGGCGCGAGCTAACAGTTCGTCTTTATCGCCAATGCGAATTTCAACCCCCGGCAATGCCATACCTACCGATTCGGGAATATTATCGTCCAGGCGATTGGCTGCAAGTACCGGTGAAGCCTCGGTCAGACCGTAGCCCTGCACTACCGGCAGCCCTAGTCCGATGAAATATTGCGAAATGTCCTTATTGAGCGGCCCTCCCCCACTTACCGCAAGCCGTAACCGGCCCCCAAAGTGAGCCAGAATCTGTTCCGCGACCAATGGCCTTAACACTGGCCAGGCGAACTGATACCACCAGCGGGGCGCTTCCTGTCCCTTCCCCTCCACCGGCTGCTTCCCCCTGTGCTGCACCTGCCTGTATTGCCTGCTGCTAAAGCGTTCCCAGCCGATGGTTGTAGTCCAGCCGAATAACAGTCTGGCGAGCCGTCCTTTCTCCTCTATTTGCTGGCGCATTTTGATACGAATACCCGCGTAAATTTGTGGCACGCCGACAAGTATGCTGGGACGAATGGCCTTCATATCCTCGGCCAGATCCTTGAGAGAACGCGCATGCGCCACGCTGCTGCCAGCCATGACAGGGACATAATAGCCGACGGTGCGTTCGAACATGTGCGAGAGCGGCAGCAACGAAAGATAAACATCTTCGCGGTAGCCGGGTATGGCCTTGAGCACTGCCTCGGCATTCCACAGAATATTGTGATGGGAGAGCATGACCCCTTTGGGTTTGCCGGTGGTGCCGGAAGTGTAGACGAGCGTCGCAATCACCCCCGGATCAGTAAGACGGGACTTGTCGGCGTCAGCCTCGCCACCAGCGTGAACATCGCCTTGGCCATTGGCCTGGTCTTCGACTGGCTGAACTCTGGCAGCCTGATCGGGTCTTTCGAGCCAGTCGTCCACACCCTCCAGCATTACCCGGTTACCGGCGGCCGAGATAGGATGTTCGACGCATAACACCTTCCCCAAACCAGTGAGATTGGAACACAGCGGAGCAAGCGTTTCCCACCGTCTTTGAGTCCCTATCAGAAGCAGGCGAGCCCCTGAGTCAGCCAGGATATAAGCGATATTGTCTGGCGCATCCGATGGGTATAGAGGCACCACGACAAGCCCCAGAGCCAGCGCAGCCTGATCGAAACATACCCATTCCACAGAGTTGCGCAGCAGGATCCCTACCCGTTCGCCAGGAGCGAAATTCTCCTGTGCAAGGGCTCGCTTCCAGCGCCCTGCTAGCGCCCCCGTTTCCTGCCAGGTATAGCTTCGCCATGTTTTGCTTTCGGCATCGAACCACCAGTAAGCCGCGGAATCCGGCGTTCGCTTGATGCGTAAGGCAAACAGCCCGGGCAGCGTCCCTGCCTCCGTACATGAAATGATGTCAGTATTTTGCGATCCCATGAGTCAGGGGCTTGGAAGTGCCAGCGTCGAAGCGCTCATCATGCTTACCATGGGCGTATTGGTACCAGTACCTAGCCAATGCGCTGAACTCCGTAGCGTCAGGATGTTGATCCGAGACAGTCAGCGATCCAACTAAACCTGCAGTTCCGTCAGATCCGAAATCGTGTCGTACTCGTAGTACCTTTTGTAATCCACCATATCTCCTGGGGTGACAGTGTCCTCATAAATGCTGTACAGCGCATCGTCAATCCGGTGAAACTGGAGGGTATCGGGGGCAGTCATGTCCGGCAAATAGCTTGAATTCAGGTGTCTTTCCTGCCAGGCGGCCCAGATTCGGTCTACATTGCAGTGATGCAGAAAGAATACCGGATCATTGGGCGATGATGACCGTCCCATATCTCCGCCAATCCATACATGCACGCTGTTGTGTATGCGTTCGCTACCGACCCAACCTTCCACCAGATTGCGCAAACCGCCCGCCGAAGACGAACTAAACGGTGATGTGTCATAAGCTGCCTGATCCCGTATAATCATTCGCACCCCAGTTCGGGTAGGAAGTCTTCCCGCATCGCCGAGTTCACGTTGCAGCGATCGGTTTACCGGCCGCAAGTCTCCAGTCCTCAGGCTCATCTCAAGGCGAACCTGCCAATCGGAGCCGGCGAATTGTCCCAGATTTCCATTGCTCCATATCGGAGCTGTGGCAGGTTCGGATAACTCCGCGTCCGTGGTCCAATCCCAATAGGGAATCCTGAATTCGCTGTCATTCACCGCCCGGCGTAACAATCCTTCCATGGTGATTAGAAAATATCGATGCCAGGGTAAAAATGCAGGGCCGGAGTGGGCTGCGTTGCGGTCATTTTGATTGGGCGGGGTCATCAACATCATCGACTGGTGATGCCAGAAGACGAACGAGTCATAGATCGACAACCCATCCCTGCCCGGCCACGGAAACTGTGCCGGGTCTTTGAGCCTTCTTACCCCATCAATGAACTTCTGAGCAGCATCGGCGTCAGTAAGAAAATTGTGGCGGATCATTGGTGGCCTCCGCCCTGGTTATGATTAAGACCATGATCGGGATCTGAATCAGATTCGGAGAACGCATCCGGGTAGGCATCCATCACTTGCTTCATCAGGTCCACGGCGGAATCGTAAGTTACAAACGGTGTTGCATGCGTATAAACTTGCCCGTCCTCATCAACAGAAAGGTGGAGATCCGCCGGCTCTCCGTCCACCTCGACGAGGTAAGTAGTAATGATCTTGATATTGTGCCCGTTATGCGTAAGTTCGCGCACGCTGGTTGCTTCGTGCTTGCCATGTTCCCCATGAGGTTCGATATATTTCGGAAACTGTTTCTTCACCCAGTCGGGGTGGGATTGTGCGCCTTCCGTTGGCGAGTAGTTTTTTAAAACTGAGACATCCGGATTAATGATCGAGTCTTTTGGCCCTTTTCGGGCAGGCTTCGACTCTTTACCCTTTTTAGCGCTTCCCTTCGAAGGAGCGTTCTTTTCGTCCATGATAGTTCCTCCATAAAAACCTCAAAAACGAAGAGGCGCTAATCTTTTAACCCCGGTCTTCGTCCATTCTTTTTCATTCAAAACATTTGGTTCAAAGAATAGGGATGTCTTCCGCGACGCCTTTGAGGTTCAGTACCTCATAAGTAAGTTCTGCTCCAACCGGCTTTATCACGCGACCCCTGCTTCGGATCTTGATCCCGATAGTATCGAATTCCTGCCGTGCCTCACCTCCAAGGTTAACCGGCGGCAAAACCAGCGCAAAATCTACACCGCCTGCATCCGCGTTGGGTCTGAGGATCACTGAGATGAGCAATCCCAATATCGTTTGCTCCTCTGAGATTTCATCCCCCCTGAAGACCAGTTCGCCCTCAACGCCGTGATATTCAAGCTGAGCATCCGAAGGTTTTTCAGTCGCTCCTAATGGGATGAGCGCCTTGGGAAAAAATACAATGCGGGTAGTCTTATCGCAATCGCTCAAAGTAAAGCGGTTGGGTTGCCGATCGGGCTGGCCGGAATCATCCAACAACGCCGTTTTTGAATTTTGCGAAGCATGTATCCGGACGCCTTTTACATCTGACGTTAAATTTTCCATGATAAAAATGGCTTCAATGGGAGAAATCACCTGCGTCGCAACTTCTTCAGGAGGATCTGCAACAAAATTGAAATCGTAAATACCATTCGGGGGCGCTTGAATATAGATGTAAGGATCCAGTTTGGGATTGGACCAGCCACCGGTGGGTACGGTACCCGATGCCGTAATACGTAATTTGGGCGGGAAACTTTCCAGGACTGCAAGTTCGATTTCAGCGACTTCCAGAATTTTTTCCATATCAGTTCCAGAACGGTGGAGACGAGGCTGACATTGCTGCTTCACTGTATCGGCTTCTAAGTTCTTTATAGGTTAGAAAATAGAAAAGGCAAGAATGAGATTCAACAAAACGACCAGGGCACAGAGGGCCTGCCGAGATTGCCGTTACACCGGCAATTACTCTTATTCACCCGGCGGCAGCGGTGCGTGTTCAGCTTTAAAGACGAAATTCGCTATAAGTACGAGGACATAAAGTATGGCTTGCAGACCGATAGAATGCCGGGATAGAACTGACGCAGACTTCCTCCGCAACTTTTTGCAAGTCCCTTACAAAAGACGATTACGGAACAACCAGGCAGCCAGCGGTAGTGTGATAGCAGATATGATCAGCAGGGGAATCAGGTCATGGACGACTGTCAGCAACCCGACCCCCTCCAGGTAAACGCGCTGCGCCAGATCTATCGCGAAGCGCAACGGATTGATCAGCGTAGCGGTCTGCAAGAATTGCGGCATGTTGCGCACCGGCGTAGCCAGTCCGGAAAGCAGTACCAGCGGCATGATCAGCATGAAAGTGTAAAGCATGGCCTGCTGCATGTTAGCCGAAACCGCCGAGATCGACAGTCCCATGCCGACGCTGGCAATCGTGAACAGGCCCAGCCCTGCGTAGAGTGTCACCAGTGAGCCTGCCATTGGTATATTGAACCAGAACAGCGCTACCGCTAGCACGATGGTGGATTGCGTCAAGCCGATCATGACGATTGGAACGGCCTTGCCGATCATGACTTCCGTCGGCGAAAACGGCGTCACCAGTAACTGGTCAAAAGTGCCATTTTCGCGCTCACGAGCAACAGACAACGCAGACAGCATCAGCGTCTGTATCATGCTCAACGAGGCTATCAGACCGGGCAGGATATTCCAGCGGGTCTCGAGATTCGGATTGTACCAGGCACGTGGCTCGACGGTAAGCGGCGGCCCGGTCCCGCCGCGCAGCATCGCGTTGAACGAATCGATGACTGCACCGACATAGATCGCGGCGGAGCCGGCCGTATTCGAATTGCGTGCGTCGAGGATCAATTGTACCGGCGCGAATTCGCCTGCATTCAGTTGTTGCTCAAACCTTGGCCCGAACTGGATCACGATCAGTGCATCTCCGCTGTCGATTACTCGTGCGATATCGGCCTGCGTCTGAAGCATTGCGACGCGATGAAATACGCCGGTACCATCCAAATGAGCGATCAATTCGGTTGATGCAGAGCCACGGCTTTGGTCCAGCAAGGCATAAGGTACATTGGTCAGGTCATAGGTAGCCGCATAACCGAAAAGAAAACTTTCTATCAATGACGGAACGACGAGGATGACTCGATTGGCGGGATCCTTGAAAATAGCCAGTAACTCTTTCCGGCACAGGCTGGCGATACGGCGCAGGAAATTCAGCATTTATCAATCCAGCTTCTTGCGGGTAACGGCCCGTGCCAGTCCCAGCAGCACCACGGCATAACCCGCCAGGATGGCGCAGTTCTTGAAAATCATCGGCCATATGTTGCCCGCCAGGAACAAAGTCCTGATCAGTTCCATGAAATACGTAGCCGGCAGTGCGTTGCCGACAAGGTGGATGACAGCCGGTACATTACGCAAGTCGAAAAAAAAGCCCGATAGCATCAGCGCCGGCATAAAACTGGTGATAATTGCGAGCTGGCTGGCCAGGAACTGGTTCCGGGTGACCGAAGAAATCAGCAGGCCCAGGCCCAATGCCACCAGCAGATAAAGCATCGAACTGCCAAGCACTATCAGCAGCGAACCGTACATGGGCACCTCGAACAGGAAGCGCGCGGCGAGCAAACACATGCCCAGGCCAAGCATTCCGACTATAAAGTACGGAATGATCTTCGCCAGCAGTATCTCGGTGGGTCGTACCGGGGAGACAAACAATGCTTCCAGTGTGCCGCGTTCCCATTCCCGTGCCATTACCATCGCCGTGAGGAAGGCGCCGACCAGGGTCATGATCAGCACGATCAACCCAGGTACAAGATACCAGGTGCTGGTATTGGCGGCGTTGAACCACATCCGTTGAATCAGTGTGACCGATCCCGCCGGGGCGGCGATGTCTACGCCCGCCCCTGCTACCATTCCACGATCGCTCTGACGTTGCGCCCATTGACCCAGTGCACCGCTGACATAGCTGCGTATGATAAGTGCACGACTGGCGTCGGAACCATGCAACAGCAATTGCACTTGCGCGTTCCCGGCCGCCAGACGGCGCGAAAAATCGCTCTGTACCTGCACGATGGCATCCACCTCGCGCGCCAGCATCAGGCGCTCCGCGTCATGCATGGAGGTAACCACTACCGGCGAGATATATGCGGAGAGCTCCAGGCCCGCGATGACATCAGCCGCCACGGGCGAAGGATCTTCCAGCACTACCGCCACTTTGGCATCCCTGACATCGAGTGAAAGCCCATAGCCAAAAATCAGGATCAATACGAGAGGCAGGCCGATACCAATAATCAGGTTGCTACGGTCACGCAGTAGCTGGCGAATTTCCTTGCGGGTCAGGGAGATCAGGCGCGACCGGAACCCCCTGATACCTTTATGTTCCTCGTACCCATTATCCGCTTTATCCACCTTGTCCGATTTCTCCGCGGGAGGCCCCTTGCTGCCTGGCTCTGTTCCGGCTTCGTTCATGGGTTAGCCTCCCCGGCAGGACTTTCATTGTTTTTCCGCCGCTCCTGCTCGACAATGCGGATGAAGGCCTCTTCCATATTCAATCGGGCGCCCTCTCCACCCGCTTGCATCCGTACCTCCTGGGGCGTGCCGAGCGCCAGCAGTCTGCCGGCATCCTGAATGACAATACGGTCGCAGTACTCGGCCTCTTCCATGAAGTGAGTCGTAATGATAATCGTCGTGCCCACCTCCGACAGCGCAGTGATACGCCGCCAGAATTCCCGGCGCTTAAGCGGATCGGTGCCACTGGTGGGCTCGTCAAGGAACAGGATCTCGGGCTCGTGCAACAGGCCGACGGCCATGGCCAGGCGTTGCTTGAATCCACCCGGTAATTGCCCGCTCGGCGACTTCTCCCTGCCCTCGAGGTCAAACTGCTGCATAACGGTATCGATGCGCTCGCGCAAGCGCTTGCCATACAATCCATATGCGCTACCGAAAAACTCCAGGTTTTCCATTACCGAGAGATCGCCGTAAAGCGCGAATTTCTGCGACATATATCCTATCCTGCGGCGCGCTACCGCGCGAGCACGCAGAAGATTGAAGCCGGCGACCTGAAGAAAACCGCTGGTAGCCGGCAGTAGGCCGCAAAGCATCCGGAAGGTCGTAGTCTTACCTGCGCCGTTGGGGCCTAGCAGGCCAAAAATTTCACCTTGCCGAACCGAGAATGAGAGATGGTCCACTGCGGTAAAATCGCCGAACTTGCGCACAAGGTCACGCACCTCGATGACAACTTCATCCGGCTCGCGTTTAGCGTTATCTTCCCCGTTACCTCCGTTTTTCGTCCCGCCGGCGGCTTTCGATATCGCTGTATCCATAGGGGCGACATCGTGCCGTTCGCGCAGCAGCACCATAAACCCGTCTTCCACCCGTGCTTCGACCGCGGTGGCCGGAATACCGCCAAGCAAGCTGTCCAGGCGCTGTGGGTCCACCTCGGCCCGGCGAATGAAGCGCACAGATCCACCGTAAGGAACCGCATCAATGATGCAGTCGGCGTCATCCAGCAAGCGCGCCTGGAGGATACGCGAAGGTTGACCTTGCGGCGGTGTAACGATGAAGCACAGGTTGCGCGCATGTTGGCGAATTTCTTCCGGGGTGCCTTCAGCCAGCAGCTTGCCTTCCTGAAGAACGAAAACCCGGGCGCAGTGCTCGGCTTCATCCAGATAAGCAGTGGTAACCAGTACCGTCAACTGCTCGTCGTCAATCATTTGCTGAACTATCTCCCAGAGCTCCCGGCGCGACAATGGGTCGACACCCACCGTCGGCTCGTCGAGCAACAGCAACTCGGGCGAGCGCACGAGAGTACAGGCCAGGCCCAGCTTCTGCTTCATGCCCCCGGAAAGCTTGCCTGCCGGGCGCGCGGTGAAGCGTGCGAGATCGGTCATCTTTAGGAGCCTTGCGTAGCGTTTCCGCCGCATTGCTTGCGGCACACCATGCAGGTCGGCGTAGAGGTCGAGGTTTTCCTGCACGCTGAGATCTTCATACAGGCCGAAGCGCTGCGGCATGTAGCTGATGCGGTCCTGTACCGCCTGCGGATCGGCTGCTACATCAATGCCCAGTACGTCGAGTCGACCTTCATCGGCCGTCATCAGCCCGGCTATCATCCGCAGCAAGGTGGTCTTGCCTGCACCATCGGGACCAACCAGGGCAGTGAGCGAACCCATCTGCACTTCAAGCGAAACATCAGCGACAGCTTGAGTCGATTTCCCCGTTTCCTTGACCAAAAAACGTTTATGGACGCGGTTCGCGATCAACGCGACTGCCGGGCCGCTCATCGATGCGCCGTTCCAGCGAGGCTTTTGGCGTCTTGCAAGGGGATGAACACCGTCGCTGGCATGCCCAGGCGCAGACGATCGCTGACATCTTCGACAAAGACACGTACTTCATAGACCAGGCTGGTGCGCAGTTCTTCGGTCTGCACAATTTTAGGGGTAAACTCAGCGACCGAGGAGATATAGCCGACGCGGCCCGGAATCGACTGATCGGGATGGCTATCGGTGACCACGCGCGCACTCATGCCGGGTTTGATGCGGCCCAAATCCACTTCCGACACGTAGGCGCGCACCCATTTCGGGTCGGTAATCGCCAGCGTATAAACCGGACGTTGCGGTGAAGCCATATCGCCCGGTTCCAGCAAGCGCGACCGCACGACGGCATCGATGGGGGACTTCAATTCGTACAGGCTGAGCTGATGCTTGAGCAAAGCCAGCTCAGCCTGCGAAACGTTCAATTGTGCCTCGGCCTGGGCGATGTCCTCCTTGCGCGGACCGATCACGGCCAATTGCAGCGCCTTTTGGTTGTTTTCCAGCTGCGCCTCGGCCACGCGCTGGCGCGAACGCGCACTGTCCAAATCCTGTTGGCTGACCGCCTCACCGGAAGTCTGCTCGATATTTTGCAAACGCTTGAGGAGCTGTGCGGCGAGATCCGCGTCGGCGCGAGCAGCAGCGACCTCAGCCTTGGCCTGAGCCACCTCTTCGGGGCGTGTTCCGTTCCGCAGCCGTAACAAGGCCTGCTCCTGTACGTTGATCTGTGCCTCGGCCTGAGCGATTTGCAGCCTCAGGGTACGGGTGTCGAGCGTGGCCAGGACTTGTCCGGTCTCCACCCGATCGCCTTCCTGCACGCGCATATCGGCGATCCGTTCGCTCCCGTTGAAAGCTAGCGAGACCTGGCGAATATCGACATTACCGAAGAGCACCAGCGTATCCTTGTCGCCTGCGTGCCGGGAGAAATACCAGCCTCCCACCACCGCGACAATAATGGCAAGCACAGCCACCAGGATAAACCTTTTTTTCATGAGCGCATGGTCAGTTTACCCATAGCAGTACTCAAATTCAGATCGACCTACACAGCCCGGTACCAGCCACAAGAAGCTACAAGAAGCCGGAACATCATTGCGCTGAAGGCGTCATCAAACCGGATCATCAGGCCTGATAATGGCTTCAGCGGCATCTTCCAACGCCACTATCCCGGCGGGAATCGACGCCACGTTGCCGGATGAAATTGCGCCGGCCAGCAGGACCAGCGCTGAAGCGAGGTCGAGCACCTGCTTGAAGCTTGCGATATGCTGAATCGCAGACTTGGCGCTCTCTACGTTGGACTGCAGGCGTGCAACAGGAACCTTGCTTTCCGCCAGGACAAAGCTGACGGCGCTGGTGTAGATGCTTGAGGCTGTGTTTAGAAGCGTAATCTCCCGCTCATCGAGCTCATCCCATTGGACTTTGCTCAGACCGGCACGGTTTTTAAAACGCCAATCTCCAAGCGCAATCGCAGCGTCGCGAAACTGGTTACCTAGCTCGAAAGCCTCATTTTCTGAAAGCTTGTCCATGGCTTTATTCTCTGTTCACCGTGAAACATCTAGTAAATCGCGATACCCCGCCCGCAGCGCGTCGACATATGGTTTGAATTGTCGTTCCAGCTCTTCATCGCCAAGGCTATCCCGGTGATCAAATAAATACTGGTGGCCTTGTGCGATTTTCTCCAATATAACGTCATAACGTTGGGCAGCGCGGAGCCGATCATCCACACGACGGAGTGCTTCTACCCTGGCCTCATTTGCCAATGCCATTGCAACGGGTTCCTGGGGATTATTTGGCGCGAGTATGAAGTTATCATAATACCTTCCCACTAGCGCGGATTCGACCTGCAAATCGGCGGCCATGCCCTTCACGACAATCTTGCGGGTCGCCTTGATCACGTCCTGAAGCGGCTTATTGGCATCGCGAATCAGTCTCCTGATTTCATGCTCCCGGTATGCGGCCGTAACAGTGCGCGCAAGAAGGGTCGATAGCGCGCCAACCGCGTCCTTCTCGTCATCGCTGAGTAGCGTCACTTTGTTGAGGCGTTCGCTGAGGTCATCAAGAGATTTGTCATAGGTCCGAATTTCGCCGGCGGCAAGACCGCCAAGGCCCTGCATGTAATCCGCCACGGTTTGCTGGAGCACATCGAGACCGGCTCGCTGCGCTTCCCGGCGCATCTTCTGTGCTTCCAGCTCGCTATGAAATTTCTGCGGCTGATATTGCTTGCGCCTTTCGAGTGCTCCGATATAGTCCCTTGTAAGCGCATCATGGGTGGCAGCACTCGACGAAAGCGACGCGAATGCTTTTATTTCCTTGAAATTAGCGCATCCGGACACAACCGTCATCAAGAAGATCACAGTTAACGCCAACCGGAAGAGCGCGGTTATTCCAAGAGCACGAACCATATGTTATTTCCTGTAGCGCTATGTAAATAACTGATGTTCTTTAAACGGGAGTATCACGGAAATTGAGATGCCAACTCCATTTTCCGGCTCATTTTATTGTAGTCGGAAAAGGACAGCGTTGCTTATTGCTGGGTTTGGGGACACTGGGAGTTCGGAGACACCAGGAAGACCTGGCTGAATCCCTTTCCGCTAAGCTACGCCAACTGGACCGGCCCGGTCACAATCAGCACATCGCAAAAACATTGCTCGATGACATGGCGTGAGACGCTTCCCAGCAGCAACTCCTCGAAACGGGATCGCCCATGTTTTCCCATCACGATCAAATCCGCCTTTATAGACTTTGCGTGGTCGTAAATGACGTGTCCGGGATGACCGAAAGCGACTGTCCGGAACAAAGCGTGACGGCCGGGCCGATGATCAGCCTCGCGGCCAGTTTGAAGGCCCACTATAAACTCGTTTAAATCGAGACGCGCATCTTCCGCAGCTTTGACATGGTAATCGTGGATAGTGTCATGAGCAGCATTCAGGTACTGCATTTGCTCTTCCAGCACGACATCGAACACGTGCAGGAAAGTTATGTGCGCATCCGGTGCGATTTCCAGCGCCATTTGCGCCGCACGTCTCGAATTCTCAGAAAAGTCTACTGGAACCAGTACCCGGCGATAGGGCTCTGTGGTCTGGTTCTTTACCAGTAATAAGGGCGTTTTACTCATGCGGGCCAATTTATCGGCGGTGTTGCCGAGAAAAAGGTCAGTAAAAAAATTGCCACCGTGCGCGCCTATAACCGTTAACTTCGCAGCCAATTCATCTGCTCTGGCAACGATTTCCTCCTCGGGGCGCCCAAACTTGACGGTAGGGGCACAGCGAACGCCATAATTGTCCTGCAACAGATTGCAGATAAGCCGTAACTCGCGCATAACGCGCTCGACCAAGGCGGCCTCGGCCGTTGCGGGCGTTTTCTTTAGGACAAGGCCCAGCGCGTTCGGTAATCCGCTTTCCTTGACATTCAACAGCTCAACCGAATTCCAGTTCAGGCTGGCGCATAGCATCGCGGCGCGTGTCCCGGCACGCCCGGCAAACTCGGACAGGTCGGTTGCCACAAGAATTGTTCTGATATTCTGCACGTCGTCTCCTCAATAGGAGTTGAAGTCCCGGCATCGCTTGCCTGCCCTGAAACTCCGCCATGTTTTAATAAAGCACATTGACGATTCCAGGAATACCGCCCCCGTCTCGCTGACAAATGGGCTCATACGCGATGAATTCCACAGAATTCGATGTGCTTGACGAGAGCGCCCGCTGTTCGGTGAATCCCGGGATTGGAGAGACGAGCATATCAAATAACGGAGTCGCGTGGCGGCGCTTTGAGATGATGCACGTTGGGATGATGCATTAATAAGACGTCCTGCGGGACCTCTCGCAAACGAGCGAATTCCCTCGGGCTGAGATGTTGCCGTATAGAAGTAATTTATCCGAGAAGCAATTCCTCTGCTTCAGGAAGTCGTGACCAGCCCGGCTATGCGGCAAAACTTCCGGGTTTCATTTTTTGGCGCCAGCCTCTTCGAGGAGTTGCACTATTTCCTGGTGGCCATTTTGCATCGCTATCTTCAGCGCCGTGGCACCGGCATTCGACTTGGCATGCAAGTTGGCGCCTGCGTCTAGCAGCGCACGTGCCACGTTCTGACGGCCGTCCTGCGATGCCATCATCAGCGCGGTGAAGCCATCTTTTGATTTGGCATTTACATCCGCGCCGGCGGCAAGCAGCACATATACCACTTCCTGCCGGCCATCCTTCGCCGCCGCCATCAAGGCAGTAATGCCGCCCTTCGATTTGATGTTCGCATTGGCCCCGGCCTCCAGCAACTCATGCACCACCAACTGGTGGCCTTCTTTCGCTGCCGCCATCAGCGCCGTAACCCCATCAGTTGTCCTGGCATTGACATCAGGCTTGGCCGTAAGCAGTGCCTGCGTGACCTTATGGTGTCCCCTCTCCGACGCAAGTATCAAAGCGGTTACGCTATTGCCTGCATGAGCATTCACATCGGCCTTGGCGGCAAGCAGCTCATGCACCACCATCAGGTGACCTTCCTGCGCCGCCGCGATCAATGCGGCCACATCATTGTTCGTCCTCGCGTTCACATCGGCGTCGGCCGCGAGCAGCATCTGTACCACGTCCGGGTGATTCATTTCCGATGCCATCAGTAAAGCCGTGAGACCATCTTTTGTCCTGGCATTTACTTCAGCTCTTGCGGCAAGCAACGTCTGCACCACCATCTGGTGCCCATTCTGCGATGCCATAATCAAGGGTGTTGTGCCATTGTCCATGCCCGCATTGACGTTGGCTCCCGCAGCCAGCAGTTCCTGGACCACCCGATGGTGACCATTTTCAGACGCGATCAGCAGCGCGTGAGACCGTCACTCGTCCTGGCGTTCACATCGGCCCCGGCCGTGAGCAACTCTTGCACGACGATCCGGTATCCTTCCTGCGACGCCGCCATCAGCGGGGTGACGCCGTTGCCGGTGCTGGCGTTGACGTCGGCTTTGGCGTCAAGCAGTGCCTGTACAACTCGAGGAAACCCGCCCTCCGACGCTATCAAAAGCGCTGTCAAACCATCGTTTGCCTTGGCGTCCACATTGGCGCCCGCACCCAGAAGCGCCCGTACCACCTGCCGGTTGCCCACCGCCGCCGCTGCCATCAGTGAGGTGGCGCCGTTGGTCATGCTGGCATTCACATCGGCCTTCGCGGCAAGCAATTTCTGCACTACCGCAAGATGACCTGTGGTCGACGCCGCCATCAACGCTGTGGCGCCATCTCCCCTTCTGGCATCTACATCGGCTTTGGTTCCAAGAAGTGTTTTGACCTGGGGAAGATCGCCTCTTCTGGCCGCGACAAGCAGGTCACTGTCGGCCCATGCCGCTGCTGAAGCCCAGCACGAGCCCATTAAAGCTATCATCATGCCTAGAACACGCATTCTTCGCGATGCAATCATTCAGATCTCCTTGGTATGGTTTCATTACCTTGGCTTTTGTCCATAGACATCGGCAGCGAGAAGAAGAGCAGGAAAATCGATCACACGAGCCAGAGCTCCCAGGCGATATTCAATTACACCCTATCTCATCTTGGAAGTTCGAGCTTCCAGATACGTCACGACCGCCGCAATTCGCCCAGTTTATTGAGCCTGTAACGGCGATAAATAATTCTGCTATTACGCTTAAACCCGATTACAACCTATCTGAGCTGAAAAGCTCAGCAGCCGTTATATCATGGACGAACATTGGCTACTACCCCAACCGATTAGTGGATATTAGCGCTGATTTACAAGCCTGTAGTCCCTGTTTCCCGCAGAAGATGTCCGGATGAAAGGCCCATCTTTTACTGTCGCTTTCGCCGCTCTCCCCTGCTCGCTGTGAGCTTCTGTCACCGAACCGCGGTATTTTTTCTATGCTATGCTGATCAATAGCGCTCATGCGAGTCAATCTATCTGCGATGTCCCTGAAGAAAATTATTGCGGAGTATTTTTTGATAAGCTTGGCGAATAACCGTGTAGGAAATTTCGAATATGAAAAAACTCTGTACCGCCGCCAATCTCATGGAAGCGCAAATCAAGCTCGATCTCCTCGGGCACGCCAACATAGACGCACGGCTGTTTAATGAACATGCGCAGGGCGGCCTCGGAGACATCCCTTTTACCCATGCTTATCCAGAGGTTTGGGTGGTTGACGACAATGATCTTGCAAGAGGCCAGGTAATTGTCAGGGCTTTCGAAAAAACCCCGGTTGAAACACGTGTGGTTTTCTGCCGGGCGTGCACAGAGGAAAACCCTCGTAATTTTCAATTATGCTGGCGATGCGGAGCAGGGCTCGAATGAAGCCGGTGCCATGAAAGATATGATGATTGGAATAGCCGACTTGTATTGGCAGCTCGGGAATCCGGTAATAATTGCCGCGGAGACGGTAAAGCCGGGACCGCTGTCTAGTCAACCTTGCCAGCGCTCTTCCGATCCATGACTCCACGGATATCTTTGGTGGGCCGGGCAAGCTTTCCCTTGAGATCATCAACGCCTGATTGTGGCCTGGCGAACTGTTCCAGGTCTGCACGGCGTCTGCGCTCTTCTGAACTGTTCAGCTTCAGCTTCTTATCCCGCTTTTCGACCAAGCCAGGGATCGCTTCTCCATCGCGATTGAAAGACCAGCCAAGCATCGGCACACCCAATGGCATCTTATCGCCCGGGTTTCCTTCATAACCCGTATTCCAGACGTGCCAGGTTTTGCCATAGCTGTTCATCTTCCCCTTCATCAACTCTTTCTCCGCGGCTTTCGGAATACCCGGGGCAACAAGCTGCCCGGTAAGAATTTCACCATTGTGAGGATGCCAGTATTTCCTTTCGGCTTCAGGCAAGGCAGCAAAAAGCTTTTCGGAAATAATGTATTCGATGCCATTCAGGTTCGCTTCCTCCGTGTTGTCATCAAATAATACGCACTGTGCAAAATCCTCATTTACCTGATGACAGTAATGATGTGCCTCCATCTGGTCTTCCGGAGAATCCTTCATCGGATGAAAACCGACAAGATAGATGTCAAACGGTTTTAATGGAGACTTGCCTTGAAGAAGTTTTGCACCCAACTCCAGCGCCCGTGTTTTGGCCATCTTTTCCTCCCCGGCGGGTATCGTGTCAGGCAGCGAGCTTGCTTGCGCCATTTGCGTGAGGGAGCCTGCTGCAGAGGCAGTTGGTATTGCGGCGGGTAGTAAAGCAACACATAAAATAATGCGGAAATTTAAACGCAGCCCGTCCATATTATCTCCTTCATATCCCAATATCTCCTTCATATCCCAATTTTTTATTATAGGGATACTGCCGCACGTTTCGGTACGGTAGCGCACAAGGTATAAACAACCGCTGGCTAAAATGTGTACCTTGCGCTCATCCCCACTATTACGTTCCTCCCCGGCGCAGGTTCGTAAAAGCGGCTGTTCCCTTCGTTTACGATTACCGAGCCCACATATTGCGTATCGGTGATATTGTCCAACCGCAAGAATTCGCTGAGCTTCCAGCCGCCGATCTGATGCGAATAGGAGAACCGGATATTTGCGATGCCATATCGTTTAGCGGCTTCGGTATTGGTATCATTTGCGAAAACCTTGTCACGATAGATTGCTTCAGCTACTGCCGAGAAACCTGGCAAGCCACGGCGCCATGCCAACTCCATGTAAGCGGTATTGCGGGGCACGCCAGGCAGAAGGTTACCATTGGCTACGGTTGTGGAAAGCCCTCCCGGTCGGAGGTAGGTATATGAATCCTGGAATTCAGCATCGAGATAGGTATAAGATAAATAGGCGGAGAGATCAGCGCCAAAACGGGAGTCGGCTGAAAACTCGACACCACGGCGCCTCGTGTCAGCCGCATTCTGAAAAGTGGTTCGGCCTCCGGAATTCGTCGCAGGCAATATTTCACCGCTAACCAGCGTTTCAAAAAGTGCCAGATTGACGCGTGTATTGATCGTAGCCAGCCATTTAACCCCTGCTTCGACATTCCGGCTCTTGCTCGGCCGAAGCGCAAAATTGAGACCTGTTGCACCGTCCGGCCTGTAGGCAAGCTCGGCAAAAGTCGGTGTCTCAAAACCTTCCCCCCCGCTGACGTATAGATTGAGCGTGGGCGTGGCCTTATACAGCAGCCCCAGTATCGGAATAACATTGCGGAAAGTCAGGCTGCCGCTGTCATTAGTGTTATCAGACCGGATAAAAAAATCCTCCGACCTGAATTTCACTTCCGTATGGCGCACTCCAGCAGAAAGTATCCACGCTGGTGCAAACTGCCACTCGGCTTGCACATATTGGCTGAAGCTGGAAACCGTATCGTCCTCGTTGCGACGCATATCTCCGCGTACACCCAACGCCATCCCCGAGAAGTTCTCGAATCCCTTGCGCCTTTCTTTAGAAATCTCATAATCGATGCTCGCAGTGACCGTCAGAGGACGCTCCCTCCCGCTGCGATGCATCCATCTTAAACCGAGTCCGCCAAATTCGCGATCCAGGTCGACAACACCTCCCGAGCTCGTGGCCGGAATTTGCGCGCCGCGCGGGACGGCGAGAAACTGCTCAATTTGCCGGGTCCCCGTATAACCTATCAGCTTGATAGTGTTCGCGGAAGAAAATTTATGCGTATAGACGAGGCCCCCCTGGGTATTGTCGATGCTCTTGCGAGTATTGAAGGTAGTAGCGCTTATATCCGCCTGGCGCGGGTTAACGCTCACTTGAGAGCGCGTGAGCCCGAGCGGATCTTGCGTATTGCCCTGGTGCAGCTCGTTTGCTATCAGGGTGAGCGTGGCGTCCTGATTGACCCGATAGGTAAGCTTTGCACTCGCCTGGTAGCGCGTAGCGGCGCTGTGGTCGCGGTAACCGTCCGTCTGAAAACGCGAAATATCAACCATATAGTTGAACGGACCCGCTACCGCGCCTGCTGTACCTCCCGCACCTGTCCCACCCAGTGTGCCGCCAAGCTTGATTTCACCGCGCGTCGTGCCATAGCTGCCCCCCAGCAGCGTGCCGGATATCATGTGTTCCGCCGGACCATCTTCGGTGAATGCCTGTATCACGCCGCCGGAGGCATTGCCATAGATAGCAGAGAAGGGGCCGCGCAGCACTTCAATGCGCTTGGTCGAACCCAGGTTGATATTGGCAGCTTGACCTTGCCCGTCGGGCATGGAGGCAGGGATGTCGTCAACAATCATTCGTATGCCGCGAATGCCGAAAGTGGAGCGTGCGCCAAAACCCCGGCTTGATACCTGCAGGTCCTGGGCATAATTTTGGCGGTTTTGAATGACCAGGCCGGGAACACGAGAGAGCGCTTCAGAGAGATTGACGCGGGGCTGGGAGTCCTGGATCACCAACCCTTCCACCACGTCTATGGACATAGGCAACGAGAAACTCGATTGTTCTATGCGAGTACCCGTAATGACGACCGGATGGAGGGTGGATGGAGCCCTTGACGATGAGGCGCTTGGCTGGGCGACTGGCCGAACCGGCAGTTGAGTATCCGGCTCAGCATCCGGCTGTGCCAACAAGGAACCTGATACCGATGCCAGAATGAGCAATACGATTACCGCAGGAGTCGGCATCGGATTTAACTTCTTCAATGATTTTGACTTGTTGCCGATACATTCCAAAATGAAGAAGGTACAGACCAGGCTGTTCCCAATATTTTGAATTGTTCAGCTGTTGATTGAAGCGGGCATCGGCATAATCGACATATATAGCGTCCTTGCCGCCATGAGCCCAAAGACTTCCATTTAATACGTCAGGCTGCCAGGGGCTGCTCCGGGTGGAGGAGATAAAGAAGGAGAAGCGCTTTGGCTCTGCTCCACCTTCTGCTTTCCCGCCGCGACTTCTGCGTTTATCTTTTCCACTATCTCGTTTATCCGTCCCTGCCCTGCCGTTGCAGCTTGATTAATAGTTAGGCTGTCCGCATTTGCTTCCTTGATCATGCAGTCATGGTAGACCTGCATTTGTTTTTGCCAGGCGTTAATTGCACCGACACTTCGATTGAAAGCATCTGCGCTACTTGAGTCGATAACCGGTGTTTCCGGCATGACGCCGCATCCACTAGCGGACCAGCTCCCATTTTCCAGTACGCCCGCATTTGCCGTGAATGCGGCAGTGAGCGCAAAAAAAGCGACAAAGAGATTGACGTGATTCATGACATGCAGTCTCCGTATTGTTTGTGAAATGCGTTAATCCAACATGAATTTGAATGGTTGAATGGTTGGCGTTTAGTGTTCCTGCCGATAAGGTCGTGACCGCGTTTAACCGCAGCTCATCGTTGTTGATCCGGCAATTTTGGCATCGTACATCGTAGATACCGCTCGTGGATAACTGATAGCTGATTTCACACGGCTTCGTTTTGCACCGCTCAAGCCGAGTCCTTAATATAGACGATACCCTGACTGAGGTAAGCACCGGCGCAGCCCTTCGGGTCGCTAAAGGGTGCGGTTGACGGAGTTGTTCGTCGTCGACGGTTTGGGGCGCCAGAAATGGATCAAGCCGCCGGTAAGCCCGGCGATACCTAACACCAGAATCAGGAATCCCATCCCCATGCCTGTACCCGTATTTACAAAATCGCCCGCTCTTCTTACATCAAAGGGGATGCTGACCAGATTGGCAATATTGCCGCTGCCGTCATCGCCTATCAGCAGCACCTCGTACTTGGCAAGCGGTTCCAGGTTGACGGCAAGCGGGATGTTGCCGGATGTGTATGCTTGAGCAGGCATCGACACTACCTCACGTGCTTCCCCACCTTCTATTTTCACCAACCGTACGATCAGCGGCATTTCGCGAACCTCCGACACCAGTATATCCATCACCAGATTCAGCGGTCCTGCCGGTACGGGAGAGCAAAATGGAGGGTAAGAAGGATGATCGCCATCCGGTACCACGTAAGCATTGAAGCCGATCGGGAACGCGCCTGTTTCGATGACGCATGTGCCGCCGGTGAAGGCTTCTTTCTGTTTTGGCTGATTATCAGGACGATAAAGGCTCGCTGTACCGCCGGAGATAACCTCGCCCTGCTGCGCAAGGGCGGCCGGCTCGAATGACATCATGATGCCGAATGCCAAACCGAATGCCATCAATAAATTTCGTTCAGGCAGATTCACACTGTCTCTCTTTGTCTTCGTTTATATCGCGAGAACGCAACCGCCAACGGGCATCCCACATTTACCCTCAAAAACATATCGCGGAACCGGGCTCCAAGGAACTTTATGCTTGCTTTCGAATTCAATTAAGCCGGAAGTGCGCGATTTTCAGAAAACCTTCAGGCCGCTTTACGAAAGGTCAGGTTTATCCGGCACGCACCCGCTAGGGGATGATACCCATCCTTAAGCGGGAGCACGCCATGGTAATGCAGCCTCGCCGGTCCGCCCCATACCATCACGTCACCATGTGTTAATTGTACGCGCATCGGCTTATCCCCGCGCCGCAAGCCACCCCACAAAAACACAGCTGAAATCCCAAGCGACACGGAAACGATAGGCGCGTTGAAGTCTCGCTCGTTCTTGTCCTGATGCAACGATAGCCGCGCTCCCGGCTCGTAGCGATTGACAAGACATGCATCTGGCACGTAATTCGGGAAGCCGACACTTGCCGCGGCGTCTTGCGCCAGCTTCAGGAAGACATCAGGCATGGAAGGCCATGGCTTGCCGTTTTCAGGGTTTGCCCTATCATAGCGATAGCCGGTGCGATCCGTTACCCAACCAAAAGAACCACAATTCGTTATCGCGACAGACATTCGGAAACCGCCCGGCGTAACCATATGGCGAAATGGCGCAGCGGTTGTGATATTACTTAATTGTGCAAAAATGGCAGCTTCATCCCGTATCGCAAAACCACGCAGCACGGTTGCACCGGGGCATAACTCCTCCCGCTGGGCCTGGCGTTGCGTCACGCCTTCGAACAGGCTGAGTGTCATGTTTATTCCCTTCTCAAATTGCATCGTGAAAAATGATGCCCGCGGTGTGACGGCGGCCCGAGCTGATACGGCTGACGCCGTGGCGCAAGTTGACCCGATATACTCCCCGTGTGCCTTGCACAGGCCGTTGATGCACGGCAAAAGCCACCGCATCTCCCTGCCTCAAGGGCACGACCTCGGGGCGTGATTGCATACGCGGCCGCTGCTCGGTCAGCACGAATTCGCCGCCCGTGAAATCCCGTCCCGGCTCGGATAGCAATATCGTGATTTGGATCGGAAATACGTGCTCTCCGTACAAATCTTGGTGCAGGCAATTATAATCACCCGGCTCATATCGCAACAACAAAGGAGTCGGACGAAGCTGGCCCGCTTCGTGGCAGCGCTTGATGAAATCAGCGAGCTTCTCGGGGTAGCGCACCGCTATGCCCATTGCTTCGTTCCAACGACTGCCGATCGCTACCAGCTTCGGATATATGGAGGCGCGTAGTTCGAAAATGATACGGGGCAACGGATAGCTCAAATACTTGTATTCCCCGCGTCCGAAACCGTGACGCGCCATGACCACCCGGCTTCTGAAAATGTCATCCTGTGCATATAATCCAGCCAGTGCATCGCATTCTTCAGGAGAAACGAGCTGTTCAATTACCGCGCAGCCCTGCGCGTCCAGATCATTCGATATCCGCTTCCAATCAAACCCATCCACGCGGCATGCCGTATTCAGCCCAGAAGCAATACTCCGCAATTCGCTTGTCGGCCTATTCATGCCTGTACTTTCGACTTCGCCTTCACCTCCGCCTCGTTCTCAAGGAGGCTGCGCTTGCGCTCCACGCCCCAGCGGTAACCCGCAAGCGCTCCGTCGTTACGCACCACCCGATGACACGGAATCGCGACCGCCAGTTTGTTTGTCGCGCATGCCTGTGCGACGGCTCGCACCGATTTCGGCACCCCGATCCGCTTGGCGATATCGGTGTAACTTGCGGTTTGTCCCACTGGAATTTCGCGCAGCGCCTGCCACACCCGTTGCTGAAACGCGGTCCCGCGCACATCCAGCGGAAGATCCAGACCGATACCCGGCGCCTCGATAAAACCGACCACCTTTGCGATAAGTTCTTCAAAATCGGCATCACAGCCGATGAGGTTGGCATGCGAAAAACCATCCTGCAGGTCGTGTACCAGCCTAGCTGGATCATCACCCAGCAGAATCGCGCAAATGCCACAACTGCTTTGAGCAACCAATATCGATCCAAGTGAACATTCCCCTACGGCAAAGCGAATTTCGGTATCCGCGCCGCCAGCGCGATAGTTGCTCGGCGTCATTCCCAGCACTTTGCCTGATTTTTCATAGAAGCGGCTGCTGGAATTGTAGCCCGCGTCAAAAATGGCATCCGTCACTGCACCGCCACGGCCAAGTTCATCGCGTACCTTTTTCTCGCGCCGCGCGGCCGCATATTGCCTTGGCGTCAGCCCGGTCACTTGTTTGAACATGCGATGAAAGTGATAGGTGCTCATGCCAACCTGAGCTGCCAGCTTTTCCAAGGCTGGGGCCGTTTCCGATTCTTCGATAATACGGCAGGCCTGTGTAACTTTAGCTGCATATTGCTCAGCCCGAGGGGGCTTGTCCGGCTGGCAGCGTTTGCACGCCCTAAAACCTGCCTCCTCAGCTTCTTCACGTGTGGCGTAAAAACCGACGTTCTCGGGTCTCGCCGGACGAGCTGCGCATGAAGGACGGCAATACACGCCCGTGCTCGTGACGCCGTAATAAAATGTGCCATCCGCTTCGGTGCTACGCGCGATGACCGCAGCCCAACGGGGATCACTGACTGTTTCAGCGGCGAGCTGCGCCTTTTTCGTTAACGCGTTCATGTTGTGCTCCTGTCGACAATCGGATGATCTCGATAACGATTGGTAATTTACCGTGTCGATCACCCTGGCGCATCCCGAGTCTTGCTTTTGAATTCCATTTTACTCATCGTCCTGTCGACGGCTTTGACTACTTTGAGATGCATTGAATTGTCACTGTGGGCAAAAGCAATCCGAGAGCAAGATGTAAGATACAGGGCCATTGCAAAAGGGATACAGGAATGGGAAGGTCGCGAAGGAACTCCCGCTGGAGCAGGCGCTGACCCAAGGCTGCAGCAACTCGACCTGGTTCTCGGAGGGCAGTGTCAGAAATTCTGAATGTAGAGATCTGGTCTGGTTTAGGCAATCGCCTTCACCTATTGTTGCCGACAGCAAAAAAAAGTCAGACCAAAAAGGCCGCTGCGATATTTATATACTTGGCTTCTATCCCCATTTTCTTAATGAAAATCGGAATCGAGGACGATGCGATAGCGCGCTTTCCCAGCCGCAAGATGCTCGATCGCATCGTTCACTTTACTTAGTGGAAAGTGTTCGACTTGTGGCGCGATATCGTGCCGCGCGGCAAAATCCAGCATGGATGACATTATCGCGGGGGCGCCCGTCGGCGATCCGGAAACGCTTTTCTGGCCAAAGATCAGGTCAAATGCCGGAATGGGCATCGGTTCCAGCACAGCGCCCACGACATGCATGCGGCCATTCGGCTTCAATGTCTTTAGCAGCGCGCTCCAATCGAGCGGAATGTTGACGGTGACGAGCAGAAAATCAAGTGTATTGGCCGCCTTGAGAATATCGGCGCCGTCGCGGCTCGATACTATGCGATGCGTGCCCAGCTTCCGTAGCTCGTCAGCCTTCGACGAATTCGAGGTAAACGCCGTGACCTCGCAACCCCAGGCATTGGCAAATCGTATGGCCATATGACCGAGGCCGCCGATACCCACGACGCCCACTCGATCCGTTGGCTTGACGCCATAAATGACCAGTGGCGCAAATACCGTGACTCCCCCGCACAGCAGCGGACCGGCGGAAGAAATATCGAGCGCATCAGGCAAAGGAATTGCCCAGGCCCAATGCGAACGCACTCTTTCTGCGAAGCCTCCATGGTGCCCGATGATGGTCGCACCCGCTTCCGCACAAAGATTGTTGTTGCCGGTCATGCATTGGTGACAGTGCATGCAACTACTGCTATTCCAGCCCACGCCCACACGCTGGCTCATCCGTAAGCCTTTCGCATGTTGGCCCAACGCCACGACCCGGCCTACCGCTTCATGGCCCGGCACGACCGGATATTGGGATAGTCCCCAATCGTTATTCAAAATCGACAGATCAGAGTGGCAGAGGCCACAATACTCGACAGCGATCTCCACTTCTTCCGGACCCAAAGGACCGGGATTGTATGAAAATGGCTCCAGCTTCTGTTTTGCACCGTGCGCGGCCCATCCACGAATATCCATTGATTGCTCTCCTCGGTTGAATTCCTGCATCAGCGGTTCTATTCATGCTGCCTGGCGATAATGCTTTTTAGCCGCTGCGTGTGCATCAGATACTATTGCTTTTCGTTTCCAGCAAGAATAAACCACCGATACCGTACTGTCCAATTGGATCGATCCATGTCGAGTCAAAATCCCCGCATTTCGCCCCTTCAAAATCTTCGGCAATATAGTTCTTATACTGATAGCGCCGGCGATCACTTATACCGCAGTGCTCACACTCGGGAACCGGCCCCGGCATTAACGTGCAGCGTTACCCTGTTGCAACTTGTCCAGCATCAGCGAGGCGCCGTGAACGAACCAAACGGCAGCTCGAGGAAAACGCTATCATTCCAATTTCTCCTTATCCCAGTACAGTGGCTATTGCGCTGGGCTGCGGAGAAGCAACGATGCGATTCGGAAGTCAGGCAAAAGATCGGACAAATGGCAAACACAGCAACAAAGGGCGCGAGTTCTCCGGTAGACATATATCGCCTTGCCACCAGTCATCTCTCTCTCATTGATGAGGACTGGTCACGATTGATAAAATCGGTGGGGCCATGCATGCATCAGCCAGAACCAGCGCGCGAGCCTTATGAAGCACTGGTGAGAGCGGTTGCATACCAGCAATTGCACGCTCGGGCGGCGGATGCCATTATCGGCAGATTTCTGGGTTTGTACCCCGACGACGCATTTCCCCACCCGACCCAAATACTGGCGTCCAAATTTGAAGATCTTCGTTCGTGCGGTTTTTCGACACGCAAGATCAGCACGATAAGAAGTATTGCTGAGGGCGCATTGAGCGGTCTTGTGCCGACTCGCGATATCGCAGGCGAAATGTCCAACGATGAACTCGTTGCCCGCCTGGTAGCGCTTCCGGGTATTGGCCGCTGGACGGTTGAAATGCTGCTCATCTACACGCTCGACCGTATCGATGTGTTGCCCGCAGATGATTTTGGTGTACGCGAGGGCTACCGGTTCCTGAAAACTCTTGATACTATTCCCGGTCGCAAAACGATGGAAACAGCCGGCATGCCATGCAGCCCGTATCGAACGGTAGCATCATGGTATCTATGGCGCATCCCGTCGCTGCCTGGCTATACAAAAATGAAGAAGAGGATCAAGAAGGGGTAGCGAGCCTGTATATCCGGCAATTTGCCGGATTAAGGCGGTTAATGCCGATTTCTGGCTGCACTTCAGGCAATTTTCGCGATTCCAAGGCAGCATTTCCATCGCGCCGCGCTCCGCTGGTTTAGAATGCGCCTTGCGAAAACTCCCACTGGACCTGAGGAACCGCTGAGTACGTCTCCGGCGGAGCACCACGCGCTTGCCGATGGCTTATTAAACCCTCGTTGACTTCAGAGCGCGAGCAAATTCGTTTTGCTCCCTTTTTAACCGGAGAAACAGATGCTGTTTGAGCGCGTCAAGTCCCTGGATCATATACTTGAGTCAGCACGCACAAGGGGACTCAAGCGCCAGCTTGGGGCCTTCGACCTTACCATGCTGGGTATCGGCGCCATTATCGGCACCGGCATTTTCGTGCTGACATCGGTTGCTGCGGACAAAGCCGGACCAGGCATGATGTTTTCGTTTGTCATCGCCGGTTTTGTCTGCGCACTGGCAGCGCTTGTGTATTCCGAGATTGCAGCGATGGTACCGGTTGCGGGGTCCGCATATACCTATTCCTATGCGGTATTTGGAGAGTTGGCGGCATGGATGGTGGGTTGGGCGCTTATTCTGGAATATGCGGTAGCAGCCGCCGCGGTTGCCGTCGGGTGGTCCGGCTATATCAATGGCTTCCTTCATGAGATAGGGTATGGGCTGCCCCTGGCTTTGACTGCGGGGCCTTACGATTTTATTGTTCTTACTGAGACCGAAACAGGCACAACAGCGGGCACAACCACCGCAGGCGGTTTCAATCTACTGGCGTTCCTGATCTCGCTTTTCGTAACACTTCTTCTAATCATAGGTACTTCAAAGAGTGCCAGATTCACGGCTATTCTTGTCATCGTAAAAATAGTCGCGCTCTCGGCCTTTATCATTCTCGCCCTGCCCGCCGTCAATGCCGCCAACTTTGAGCCTATGCTGCCCAAAGGCTGGGGTACGCCGCTTTCGGGTGTGGGCGTGCTTGGCGCCGCCGCGTCCATCTTTTTTGCCTATATCGGGTTTGATGCCGTCTCGACGGCGGCGGAAGAAACCACCAATCCTAACCGTAACGTACCTATTGGGCTCATTGGTTCATTGACGATATGTACTGTTTTTTACCTGATTGTCGCGTATGCCGCAGTGGGCGCTGTCGGTGCCCAGCCAGGTGCCGAGCTATCCTTATCCAAGGAACCCCTGGCTTTTGTGTTACGTGAGGTGGGTTACCCGGCGGTCGGCAATTGGGTAGCTTCTGCCGCTATCGTCGCCCTGCCCTCTGTGGTGCTGATGATGATTTATGGGCAAACCCGCGTTCTGTTTACGATGTCGCACGATGGGCTTATGCCGAAGTTCTTTTCCCATGTGCATAAGCGTTTTCATACCCCACATGTCGTCACCCTGGTTACAGGTATCGCCGTAGCCTTCTTCGCTGCGATGTTCCCGGTCGGAATGCTGGCCGATGTCTCGAATTCCGGCACCCTCTTCGCATTTTTCATGGTGGCGCTGGGCGTGATGATTCTGCGCCGCCGCGAACCTGACCGGCACAGGCCGTTCAAAACGCCGATGATCTGGATTGTCGGCCCTTTGGCCATGGCAGGATGCGCGCTGCTATTCATCAGCCTGGGCTGGAATACGATAAGATTGTTTCTGTACTGGGCCTTGACCGGCCTCATCGTTTATTTCGCTTATGCCCGTAAGCATAGTCATTTGGGAAAACAGCAGACGGGTAGTGGTTGATGCGAGTATATCCGCCTCAACCAACTTGGCTGTCTATTCGTCGGCAACTGCATTTCTCTACGTGGACGCAACCCTCTCATGCGGCCTGAATCCCGGTCTTACCGTTTCAGCTTTGCAAATGACGCCGTTTGAAGCCGCTTCCCCCATGCCCGACCACAAGCAGGGCAAGGGCGGCGGATTCGGAATTTGCGTCGAATTGCACGGATTCCGGGAAGGGGTACCTGAACTGATCCATTCCCTGCTCCGTACTGCTCAATGAAGTTATTCGTATTGAACCGACGCCATTGGCACTGCTAACGCCAAAGAACCGATCTTCCGCCGTCTGGCCTGCGAATAAACCATCTCCCATAGCGGATGGGCCGATCGTTCCCAGCAAATTATTTGACGCATCGAAAGCTTCAAAAAGCACGCTTTTAAAACCGTCTCGAATGTTGGCAAGCCCCATATCAGTCCATATCAAACCGGCATCGGTAGGCAACTCGCCGAGTAATTCCTTGCTGAACGAAAATGTCAGGATCGAATCGCCGTCTGAATACCATGTATTATGAGAAGGGCGCGAATTATCTGTCGAGCCCTCTTCTGCTTCGGCCCGAACGGCCTGGCCGGCAGGCTGCAACACCATTCCATGCGGCGCCAGGGCGTTGAAAGTATCAAGGATCCCGTTCTCGAAATCTTCGAGATGAAAATACGCGAATGAAGCGCGGGCAAAACGGCTGGCCGCGAAGGACTGATAATGAACAGGACCTATCAGCGTAGCATTTTCCCCCAACGGTTCCGCTAACACCGCCACCACTGATAACGCCGTACTCAAGTTTTCCATATGACGTTCATTTTATAAAATTGGCACTTGCGATCCGAAGCAAACGGAAGCGAAAAGTAAAGCCAGAACTTTCGGTAATTTTCGTTGCGTAATAGAACATTATTTACCCGCGTGGATCATCTGAACATCGGACCAAGGTACTAGAATGCAGGATAATGTGGCGGTGAAAAATCATCGTAAAATACTGCCCCTCGTTTCATAATAGCCTCAAAATGACAAGACGTTTTGCACGATCCAATCGACCGCCGAAAGGTTGGAAAAATGAGCACAGCTGCGCTTTTATGACTGAATGTCTGGCGACCGTTGCGGCAGAGCATCAGCTTTAGCAATACTCGGGGTTGAATACTTCTGCTTGCCTGACAGAAACTCCTGACCTGCCAAATCCTGTCATTATCTTCGATTGCTACCTTTACCACGCTTTCCTGACGTTGTGTACCAGATTAGCGCCAGGCTTGCTATCCTTCAGTCGTACCCGAGTGTACCGCGTTTCATAGCGTTCTCACCCACGCAAGAACTACCGGGTTTTCCGCAGAACTATCTGTCGCCATTGAACTCGGACGGATTATTAGCAGTCCTATAGTTCTTGATAAAACAAGACTCTGCCGGATGAGAGAAAACGCTGCTCATCAACGTTCGGCCAGCGTTCAAACTGCGCCACTTCTTCTTCCCTGGCCGAATCCCTCGGCAGTATCGGAAATTCGCAAATCCGCCCCTTATATATATCCCGCTCCTTTCGACTAGATCAAACCAGGGCTTTCTGCTCCCGACAGCCCTGGGTATCGCCAAATCGTAAATAATTCTTATGGGAAGCTTATTCCAGCCAGTTATGAGAGACAGTTCCACGGATTCCATCTTCCCTAATGATTCAGATGGCGAATGGTGGAAAAAAACCACCGTTTACCATATTTATCTACGCTCCTTCTTCGACACCAATGGCGATGGCATCGGAGATATACCGGGCGTTATCGAAAAACTTGATTATCTTAAGGACCTCGGTTACGAAACAATCTGGATTTCTCCCTTTACGCAAAGTCCGCAAAGAGATTTCGGCTACGATATCAGCGACTATTTTTCTATTTCTCCACAGTACGGCGATATGGCGCTTTTTGAAATGCTGGTGCAAGAGGTGCATGGTAGAAAAATGAAGCTCATATTCGACCTGGTGCTGAACCATACCTCTAATGAGCATGCCTGGTTCAAGGAATCGGCAAGCTCACGCGATAATCCGAAAGCGGACTGGTATATATGGAAAAATGGGAAAGGCAGGAATGGCATGAAGCCGCCCAATAACTGGCGCGCGATGGCCGGCAACAAAGCCTGGACATATTACCCTGAACGGAAGCAGTTCAATTACACGGCTTTTCTCCCTTTTCAGCCCGACTTGAACTACCACAATCCCGAAGTCAAGCAAGCCATGTTTGATGTCGTCAGATTCTGGCTAAAAAAAGGGGTAGATGGCTTCCGGCTGGATATTATAAGCGCGATTTACGAAGACGCTGAACTCCGCAGTAATCCGCCCAGCTTCCGATTGACCCCGTCAGACAAATCCTTGTCCATTTTTTTTCAAAATCTGAAAAACAATTTTCTCCATGAAAAAAGCTTTGAATTTGCAACTGAGTTAAGAAGCATAGTGGACGAGTTCGATAATCCCAGAAGAGTCTTGATAGGGGAATCGCATGGAGACGAAGCGCTGATCAACCAGTTTTGCTATAACAACGGCAAAAATGGCTTGAACGCCATCTTCCTTTTCAAGGCTATTTCGACACCGTTTAAAGCGGAAAATTACCGCAAGATGCTGTTAACATTTGAAGAGCATTTTCCTGAACCCCTGATACCCACGCTCGTCTTTGCCAATCATGATCGCACGCGAATCATCAGCCGTTTGGGTGGAAGTGTAGCAAAAGCGAAGTTGCTGGCGCTGTTCCAATTCACGTGCAGAGGCATTCCATTCACCTATTTCGGGGATGAAATCGGCATACCCAGAGTAAGAATTCCGCTAAAACAGGGAAAAGACGCTATTGCCATACAGCATAACTGGGTTCCACAGTTCCTGGTGGATAAGAGCCCTGAAATTCTCAATCGCGACGAGTGCCGCACACCGATGCTATGGAACGAAAAACCGAACGCGGGTTTCTGTGCCGATTCAGTAAAGCCCTGGCTGCCAGTCGCCGAAAATTTCAAGGAAATAAATGTTGACAGGCAGATGGCGGATTCCGATTCGCTCTTTAATTTTTATAAAAAAGTGATTCACCTTCGACACGAAACGCCCGCGTTACATGCGGGAAATCTTGAGATTGCGCATGATTTATGCAATAAAAAAATTCTCGCATACAATCGCATTTTCGGTGGAAAAAAATACAGCGTAGTACTGAATATGTCCCGGTACGCGCAAAAAAACCCGGTAAACCATTCCAGAATACTACTTTCGACACACCTTCAAAGCGAGGCACATCAGTTGCAACCCTTTGAAGGACGAGTGACAATGTTAGACTAGCGCCCTTAAAATAGCATCAGCCGCTAACTCCATAAATAAACCTTCTCTTACAAATTAGAAATGAGGAGCAACATTGATCATGACCCCGTTCTCGAAACGAACCATAACTTCTGTCATTGCCGTTGCAGGCTTCGCACTACCGCTAATAGCCCTGGCAGGTCCGACGACCGTGCCCTTGAAGATTAGCGCGGTAACGCAGGAGAAATCGGGGCTCAATCCAGACTGTCCCTCCGGATTTGGCGGCACGACGACCGGCACAGGTAAAAGCACGCATATGGGCAAGATTTCGATTGCGGCGAACGATTGCATTACGCCGGTGGACAATCATTACGCTTTCATTGGCAAATTGACGATAACCACGGCAAATGGCGATAAGATTAGCGGTGACTATAGCGGTTCTCTTGTTCCGACAGATACGGTACCGGTATATTCCTTTTCCAATGCAACGTTTCAGATCACAGGCGGAACGGGGCGGTTTTCAAAAGCGAACGGGAGCGTGGAATTACAGGGAAGCCAGGATATCAAGACCGGCAAGGGAAAAATGGAGGCAGACGGAACGATCTCCTATTGATGATGCGGAGAGGGTCCAACCGCCGGACTTGGGTTTAAGGGCTTCTAAATGGCTATTGTGCTGGAAGCCCATGCGCAACATGCGTTTTTTACGGACAGGTTTAAGCAGCAGCGATAAGCAGAACAGTAAGGCGCTAAACAGGACAATGGCAGCGCCAGAGGCAAATTAAGGATATAACTCAGGTAAGTTCCAATAACCCCTGTCGGGGAGCAGATCAGAACCGAATAAATCAGCATGCGGCTGAAGCTGTCCGTCATCATTCGAGCCGTCAATGCGGTCACGATAAGCGTGGCGGCAATCATGGTGACGCCGACTACGTTCATGGATGCGATGATCGAAAGCGTGAGGAGAATCGAAAGCACTGCACCGTCAATTGGGGCATGCCACAATCCATGACCTACATAGCTCACGCCGCGCAGTATTACGTATACGCCAATCAAGCCGCATAAAGTGCCTACCATCAGCCCAGCCAGAAGGGTACGGAATCAGAAGAATAGCTCCTTGTGCGATCTCGACCGGCAAAAGATGCAGCTTGTCATGCCGCACCCCTTGCATGGAAATAATATGATTGGGCGAACTTTTTTACGTTCCTGAGAGTTCCACTCAGAATGGTCATCAGGCAACCAATCACACAACTACTTATATCTATATGGCTCTTGGAGCAACGATTTTTAAGGCCGATCTGCGAATCGCGGACCTGGATCGCAATTATTATCACGACCATTTGCTCACCCTCGCCCGCCACCCATCGGAAACCGATGAACGCATGATGGTGCGATTGCTGGCCTTTCTGCTGCACGCCCATGAATCACTATCGTTTGGCAATGGATTGAGCACATGTGATGAACCTGATCTCTGGCAGAAGGATTTAACCGGCGCTATCGAGCTCTGGATAGATGTGGGCCTCCCTGATGAAAAACTCATTCGTAGAGCCTGTGGTCGTGCCGGTCAGGTATTCATTTATACATATGGTGGACGAATCGCCGACACTTGGTGGAATCAATGCCGCGGCAAGCTCGAACAGATCAAAAACCTGACTGTGAGCAATTTACCAAGGGAAGCCAGCCAGGCCATCGCGAAGCAGGCGCAACGTAACATGCATTTGAATTGCACGATTCAGGATAAGCAAATTTGGCTAGCCGACGGGGCCGAATCAACACTGTTTGAACTGGTAAACCTGAAGAGCTTGCCAGCAGCTTGAAACCTTCAACCAAACATCCCGGCTTGTGAGTTCGAGAAGCGCGATTGGGTGGCAATTCTGAGCCTTGGTACAACCTCATCCAAGTGGATTGACCGGTTAGCTTTTTCTTGGCAAAATTTCCCTGATCCAAGTGTGCGTATGGCAATTTTTAGCAAAGCCTTCCCTTAAAAAAGGGCGCATTTACGAGTTACGCGCGTAACTCCGTGCTTGTATTGCAGCCAAGCACGTCATTAAGGCTATGATGTGCATCCGCAGTTCACGTTGCATTCAAGCTTCCCACACAACATTCTTCTAATCTTCAAAGGTCACTGATGCGATTAGCCGATTTTATCTTGCGTGACATGGAGGCTATTCTCGTGTCGTGGGAGGCATTTGCCTCGGTTCAATTGCCCGCCGCCAAGCACATGAAGTCGCTTGCTTTGCGTGATCACGCACGCCAAATTCTTGAAGCCGTGGCAAAGGATCTTTCCACTTCACAGAGCAGGAAGGCTCAAACTGCGAAATCCTTGGGGCAGGCACCACTATTAACTGGCGCCCCGGAGACTGCTGCGCAAACCCATGCTGTCTTACGTGCGCAAAGCGGCTTCGACATCAATCAGCTGACTGCAGAGTACCGTGCCCTTCGCGCCAGCGTTCTTCGTCTATGGGGCGATGATTCTCCGCCGGAAAGCACGCATTTGGACGACATCATTCGCTTTAATGAGGCGATTGACCAAGCGCTTGCCGAATCCGTGGGCTTCTTCAGCGCGCAAGTGGATCAGGCGCGTAATCTGTTTCTTGGGATGCTTGGACATGACCTGCGCAATCCGCTGCAGACGATCCAGATGACAGCAATTTATCTGGCAGCACTCAATGCAGGCGCTAAAGTAACGGAAGCTGCGGGCCGTTTGATCAACAGCGGCCGCCACATGCATGCGCTACTCGACGATCTGCTTGATTACAACCGGACTAACCTCGGTTTAGGTATCAATATAACTCCCGGCGATGTTGACCTCAGCCAATTATGTGCTAGCGCATTGGACCAGTTGCGTGCAGCAAATCCGGGCCGGAGGATCGGTCTGGAGATGCAGGGCGATACTTGCGGCAGCTGGGATAGTCAGCGTCTGCAGCAGTTACTCGGTAACCTGGTGCGTAATGCGATTAAGCACGGAGCGCCAGATGCGCCGGTGTATGTGGGTCTAAATGGGGATGCCCCGGAGGTCGTCCTCGAAGTCAGGAATAGCGGGCCTGTCATCGAGCAATCGGATCTCGACCAGATTTTTGATCCTTTGAAGCGGGGCTCCGATAACGAGAACAAGCGCGATGCAGATGGGAGCCTCGGGCTTGGATTGTATATCGCGCGAGAAATTGTCAAGGGCCATGGCGGATCTATCGAAGCCCGATCAGACGAGACCGAAACGGTATTTGCGGTGAGATTGCCGCGAAGCCATAACGTTGAGTACGAATCGACATAGGCGCTAGCGCAGCTTTCGATCTGTTCCGGAGGAATAGGCTCTCCCTGGTTATGCACATTCGATAAGCTATTATTAACTATTGGAGGTGTTAAATGGAACGACGACTGTTAACGGATGAATTCAAATGCGAGGCGGTCCGGCTTGCAAGACAGCCTGGCATCAGCGAAGCGGAGATTTCGAGGGATTTGGAGATCAATGCCTCCTACTCGGTCAATCCGGTAGCGCGCCTCATGCAGGCTGCTGGCATCAAGGCACCCACGAGCGGCGCCGGGTACCACGCCAACTGGTATCGACCGTGCATTCGGTAGCGCCCAACCTGATGGATCGGCAGTTTCAGGCATCAGGCCCCAATCAGATGCACGAGTAGAGTCGAACAACATGTAATCTATCGCACGTGTGGCCGCGCTTCAAGATTGTGACGTCACAATTGCAGCTGCTGACTGAAGCTACCCCGTGAAGATATACTTTATCCCTAATCGGAAGGCTGATTGTAAGCTGAGCCCGCTCCCTGAGGAGCCGGGCTTCATGGGAAATCGATATCGTATTCCGAGGCTAACGCAATGTATGGGGAATCCTGTCAATTCTGCACGGTGGCTGTGGTGAAGCATTAAACAAATGGAGATCTGCTATGGAATCGTACGGCAATAAAAAAATTCCTCCACGTTATATAGGATTCGATCAGTTACCCATTAACGGTAAATGGCGGCATGGAAAGGGGGCGAAGGTCCTGCGTGATCTCAATCCCTATAACGGCGACACTCTTGTCGAAATCCCGCACGCCAACCGGGATGACATGGATGAGGCGTATAGCGGTGCCGCGAGAGCTCAAATACCATGGGCAGCGGCGCTGCCGCGCGAGCGCGCGACGGTAATGCGCCGGGCGGCACAAGTCATGGAAGCGCGCCATGAAGAGATCGTGGAATGGTTGATCGAGGAAGCGGGGAGTACTCGCATCAAGGCTGGCATGGAGTGGGAAACCGTGCACGCGGTGCTGCTGGAGGGCGCAACCCTGCCTTATCTGGTGGAAGGCCGAATCCTTCCGTCTGATATTCCAGGCAAGGAATGCCGTATGTATCGCAAGCCGGTCGGCGTGGTCAGCGTTATCAGTCCCTGGAACTGGCCTTTGCAGCTTTCCGTTCGATCCGTAGCTCCCGCGCTTGCGGTCGGTAATGCCGTCGTTCTTAAACCGGCAAGTGATACGCCAGTTACGGGCGCCTTGCTGCTGGCAAAGATTCTGGAAGAAGCGGGCTTGCCGCCTGGCGTTCTCAGTGTAGTCATCGGCGCGGGCAGCGAGATAGGAGATGCCTTCGTCACTCACCCGATTCCGCGCGTCATCTCGTTCACCGGTTCGACACCGGTGGGCCGGCACATAGCGAAACTCGCTGTCGAGGGAGCGACGTTGAAGCGGCTGGAGCTCGAACTGGGCGGTAATAACCCCTTCGTAGTGTTGGGGGACGCGGACCTGGATCGGGCGGTGGAGGCGGCCATATTCGGTAAATTCCTGCATCAGGGCCAGATCTGCATGAGCACTAACCGCTTCATTATCGAGGACAGCATCCATGATGCATTTCTTGAGCGCTTTGTCGAGGGGGTAAGCAAATTGAAGATCGGCGATCCGAAAGCGCCGGACACAGTGATCGGTCCCGTTATCAATGAGGCTCAGTTGAAAGGGCTGCGTCGCCGTATCCAGGATGCCCTCTCTTCGGGTGCGCGGCAGGTTGCCGGTGGTGAAGCGCAGGGCCTTGTTCTGCCTCCTCACGTATTCGCCGACGTAATGAACGAGATGCCCTTGGCGCAAACAGAATCGTTCGGGCCGATCGCGCCCTTCATACGCGCACATGGGGAAGAGGAGGCTCTCAAAATCGCTAATGACACGGAGCTTGGGCTTGCCGCAGCAGTTTTTACATCCGATGTCGAGCGCGGCCTGCGCTTTGCACAACAACTCGAAACCGGCATGGCGCATGTCAACGATCAGTCGGTAAATGATCTGCCCTACAATCCGTTTGGTGGCGAGAAGAACTCCGGTATCGGCCGCTTTAACGGCGCCTGGTCCGTCGCGGCATTCACCACAGACCAGTGGGTGACCATCCAGCATGCGCGACGCCATTATCCTTTCGACACGCACGCGACCGACGGAGTGGTACCTGGAGGAAGATAAGTTGTATGTTCTTCAGTCGATTTTCTACGAACTTCATCGCAATTTTTTCTGTGTTTTCGCCTGGCGCTATCTATACTTCGGGGATGAATCCTTGCTGACCCTTCGCCTATTGCATGCGAAAAACTCCATCAGACACTCCTAAGCATTCCCGTATTTTTTATTTTCCAGGCCTATGCCGCCGGGCCTTATGGCTATCGAGCGGCATGCTCCTGATGCTGCTTGCCCTTACAGGATGCGGTGACCAATTACCGGCGACCTCTCCGCCACCCGCGATGGAGGTAACGACGGTGACTGTTTCGCCCCGGGATACCCCAGTCCAACTGGAATTCGTCGCAGAAACCCAAAGCTCCCGCCAAGTCGAAATTCGCGCTCGCGTCGAGGGCTTCCTAGAAAAACGGCTTTACACTGAAGGTGAGTTGGTGAAGGCCGGGCAGAAGATGTACCAGATGGACCAAAAACCGTTTCAGGCCGCGCTGCAATCCGCGAAGGGCCAATTGGCGCAGCAGGAGGCTGCGCTTGCCATGGCGCAAGCCACCCTCGCCCGGGTAAGACCGCTCACCGAAAAAAACGCGCTCAGCAAAAAAAACCTGGACGATACGATCGGGATGGTACAGCAAGCGCAGGCGGCAGTTTTTGCCGCCCAGGGGGAAGTGACGACCGCGGAGCTGAACCTCAGTTACACCACCCTCTATTCTCCGCTTACCGGACTATCCAGTTTCAGTAAAAAGCATGAAGGCAGCTATTTGAGCACAGGGGCAGACGGTTTGTTGACCTACGTCGCCCAGCTCGATCCTATCTGGGTCAATTTCAGCGTATCCGAAAACCAGATGCTAAAGTATCGCGGGGAAGTCGAACATGGGCTGCTCAGGTTTCCCTCACGCAATCTTTTCGAAGTGGCTATCACGCTCGCGGACGGATCGGTGTATCCGCATCTTGGACGAATTAATTTTAGCGAGCCATCCTTTTCCCAGGAAACTGGCACGTTCCTTGTGCGCACGCTGTTTGCAAATCCCGAGGGGAACTTGCGGCCCGGCCAGTTCGTCCGCGTTCAACTTCGGGGCGCGGTGCGTCCAAACAGCATTCTCCTGCCGCAGCGCGCGGTATTGCAGGGAGCAAAGGGGCACTATGTCTGGGTCGTGGACGGAGAAGGCAAGGCCGCTCGCCGGGAAGTCGAAATAGGCGACTGGCAGGGCGAAGGCTGGTTTATCAGCAACGGTCTGCTGCCTGGAGAGCAGGTGGTTGTGGACGGCGCGATCCGGCTTACTCCCGGCTCCATCCTTAAAATCGTCGATGCATCAGCGCCAATGAGCGCTGCAACCGGGGTTTCTTCCGGTCCCGCTGGTGGCCCCGAAGGGAGTGATATACCCGGTTCTACCATTGAGAATACGGTCGCAGCACCGCCGGGGGCGCCTGGTTCAACCTCGATGGGGCAATAGCTTATGCTACTCGAACGAGAAAAGAATCCGGCTAAAATGATTCGGCAAGCCTTGGACACATTCCCGTCTCGATGAAAATTTCCCATTTCTGCATTGACCGGCCAGTGTTCGCATCAGTACTCTCCATCGTGATTACGCTGGCGGGAGGGGTGGCACTCTACAATTTGCCTATCGCCCAGTATCCCGAGATCGCGCCGGTGGAGATCTCGGTTACCGCAACATATCCAGGCGCCTCTGCTGAAGTCGCCGCACAGAATGTCGCCTCCCCTATCGAGCAGCAGGTAAATGGCGCGGATAAGCTCATGTATATGTCCTCCGCCAGTTCATCCACTGGCGTCATGACCCTCTCGGTTTATTTCAACATCGATGCCAATCCGTCGCTGGCGCAGGTAGAGGTACAGAATCGGGTAAATCTCGCGCTGCCGCTATTGCCCGCCTCCGTGCAGGCGCAAGGTGTTGCGGTAAAGAAGCAGTCGGCGGCCATGATGATGGTTGTCTCGATCTATTCGCCGGACGACCGCTACCAGCCTGTCTATGTTTCCAACTACGCCAGCATTTTCATACTAGACGCCATTAAACGCATTCCCGGAGCCGGACAGGCAACGATCATGGGAACGCCGGACTATGCGATGCGCGTCTGGCTGAAACCGGATCGAATGGCGGCGCTGGGGGTCACAGCACGCGATGTCCAGTTGGCGGTCGCGCAGCAGAATGAGCAGTACGCGGTCGGCAGCATCGGCCAGTCACCTACGGATCGCCCTGTCGAACAGTCCTTCTCCATTACCACCAAAAGCCGGCTCACCATCCCGGATGAGTTCGATAACATCATCATTCGCGCAGCCAGCGAGGGCGCGGCGATCGTTCGTCTCAAGGACGTGGGCTATGCCGAACTCGGGCAAAGAAATTATTCCCTCAGAACTACCCGGCAGGGCAAGCCCGCGACCGTGCTTGTCGTCTACCAACAGCCAGGCGCCAATGCGCTTGAGGTTGCCAAGGGTGTGCGAACAACACTCGAAGAGATGAAAAAAACATTTCCTCCCGGCATCGAGTATGAAATCACCATGGATACCACGGAATTTACCCGCGCTTCCATCGAATCCGTGATTTATACCTTTTTCGAGGCACTGGCGCTGGTCGTCGTGGTCGTGTTCCTGTTCCTGCAGAATCTTCGTGCCACCCTCATCCCGATCATCGCGGTCCCCATATCAGTCATTGGCGCGGCCAGCGGCATGATCGCACTGGGTTTCTCGCTCAATATGCTCACCATGTTCGGCATGATTCTTACCATCGGCATCGTTGTCGACGACGCCATTGTGGTGGTCGAGGCAGTGGAACATAACATGTCCAGGTTCGGCCTCTCAGCCCGGGACGCGGCGAAGAAGGCGATGGATGAAGTGGGCGGCGCGTTGATCGCGATCGTGCTGGTACTATGCGCGGTATTTATCCCTGTGGCATTTATTCCAGGCGTCACAGGGCAACTATACAAGCAGTTCGCCATCACGATTGCAATTTCAGTCGCGATATCCGGCGTGGTTGCGCTGACGCTCTCCCCCGCATTGGCGGCACTTCTTCTCAAGCCCCGAACTGGTGAGAAGCGGGGGTTTTTCAAATGGTTCGATGCCTGGTTTGCCCGCATGACCGATGGGTATATACACAGCGTGCGGATGGTCATCAAGCGCTTTGCCGTAGCGCTTATGCTTTTTATTGGCATGATCGCACTTTCCTTCGTGTTGCTGAAGCAGGTTCCTGGCTCATTTCTTCCACCAGAGGACCAAGGCGTTGTGCTGGGCGCCGTGCTCATGCCGGATGCGTCAGGACTGGACCGCACCGCTGCGGTAAGCCGTCACGCTACCGACTATTTCATGAACCACCCCGCAGCAAAATCGATTGTAGTATTGGATGGCTTCAGCCTGCTGGATGGCCAGATGAAGAGCAATGCGGCCACGTTTTTCGTCGGGCTCAAAGACTTCGAGGATCGTTACGCTGGCGACAATGCTGAAACCCAGAGCGTGCCCGCTTTGATGAAAGACGCCGCCGGGAAATTTGCCAACATCGCCGAAGGCATCATTCTGCCCATCAATCCACCGTCTATTCCGGGCCTGGGCACGACAGGGGGGATGGAACTTTATATCCAGAGCAAGGGCGACAATGACAGCCAGCAGATTGCGAAGGTAATAGAGGAGTATTTGGCACAGGCCAGGATACGGCCCGAGCTGACCAACATCACCTCGACTTACAACGCCGCTGCGCAAGTGCTGCGGCTTGACGTAGACCGGGCGAAGGCCGAGACGCTGGGTATTGCGGTGGAGGATGTATACAGCACCATGCAGACAATGTTCGGCTCCATGTTCGTGTCGCAATTCGCCAAGTTCAGCCGCCTCTTCCAGGTGATCATCCAGGGCGAACCGGCTTCCCGCCTGACTCCCAAGGACATAGATTACCTCTATGTCCGCAGCCAGAACGGGAGCATGGTTCCGCTCAATGCCGTGGCCACTACTCATTTCGACCGGGGACCGGATGTGGTGACCCGTTTCAACAACTTCACGGCGGTAAAAGTGACGGCTGAGGCTGCAACGGGATTTAGTTCAGGTGAAGCTATCAATGCAATGGAAGAAACAGCCGCACAAATTCTGCCCAGCGATTATGGCATCGCATGGAGCGGACAGACTTTCGAGGAAAAAAAAGCCGGGGGTTCCTCGATGCTTGTACTGGTATTTGGCCTCATCATGGTGTTTCTCATCCTCGCTGCGCAATACGAGAAGTGGTCGCTGCCCCTGGGCGTGCTGTCCGCCGTTCCGTTCGCGCTGTTTGGCGCATTGCTCGCAATCTTTGTGCGCGGCTTAAGTAATGACATTTATTTCCAGATCGGGCTGACAATGCTGATTGCCCTTGCGGCCAAAAACGCGATCCTGATCTTCGAATACGCAGTGTCAAACCGGGCGTCCGGGCAATCAATCTATGACGCTGCTATTAATGCCGCTCGTGACCGGTTGCGTCCCATCATCATGACCTCTCTTGCCTTTACGCTGGGCTGCGTGCCGTTAGCGATCGCGACTGGCGTTTCCGCCAACAGCAAGATTTCGATCGGCACCGGCGTTGTCGGCGGCATGATCGGGGCCACCGTTATTGCGATATTTTTCATCCCGATGTTCTACTGGGCCATAGAGATGCTCCTGCAGAAAATGAGTGGCAAGGGAAAAACTATCGCAGAGGATAAGCAAGGAGGCACCGCAAAAAAGGAAGGGGAAGGCGCAAAAGACGCCAGTCCTGCACCGGCGTCGACGAAGGGGCAACGCGAATGAGGGGGGCAACATGCAGGAGGCTGCTGGACAGGCGAGGCTTCCCTGCTTCCTATTCGCTGATCTTCTTCCTGACGCTCGCGCTAGGCGGTTGCATGGTGGGGCCCGATTACCGCAAGCCCCAGGTAGAGGTGATGAACCAATACCGCTTTGAGGACGAAACCTCCCGAGACATCGCCGACAGCATGTGGTGGGAGCAATTCAGGGACCCCGTGATGAACGAACTGATAAGGGTGGCGCTGGACGAGAACAAGGACATACGCATTGCCGCTGCCCGCATCGAGGAATTCCAGGGCCGTTTCGGGGCGACGCGCTCAGAACTGTTCCCACAGCTTGGCGGAAATGCCAGAGGTGAACGGCTGCGCTCGTCGGCGTTCTCATGGCCCATTCCTTTGCCATCCGGGCTCGATCCCTACCATAATAGTTACCAGATATCGATAAATGCGAACTGGGAGCTCGACATCTGGGGCCGTGTCCGGCGATTGACCGAAGCGGCCCGCGCCCAGCTTTTTGCTTCCGAAGCAGGCCGTCGCGCGACTATACTGACGCTGGTTTCCTCCGTCGCATCCTCGTACATCAACCTGCTTATTCTCGATCGCCAGCTTGAAATTGCCCTGGCTACGGCGGCAAGCCGCGCGGAAACCGTCAAGGTGTTCGAGCTGCGCTATGAAGGCGGCGTCATTTCGCAGCTTGAGCTGGCGCAGATGCAATCGCAATTCGAGACCGCGGCAGCCGCCGTCCCGCCGCTCGAGGCAAGCATCGGCCAGCAGGAAAACGCCATTTCCGTGCTTCTAGGGCGCAATCCGGGTCCCATTCCGCGCGGTCGTGCGCTTGCGCAACTCCAGCTTCCGCGCGTCGCCGCCGGGCTGCCGGCATCACTGCTTACGCGACGTCCCGACATCAGCGAGGCGGAACAGAATATCGTTGCGGCAAACGCCCAGATTGGCGCGGCCCGCGCCCTCTACTTCCCCAAGATTTCGCTAACGGGCATATTGGGCGTCGCAAGTACGCAACTTTCCAATATGTTCATAGGGCCAGCACACATGGCCGCGTTTGGCGTGCTTACTTCTGTGCCGATCTTCACCGCAGGAGGCATCGCGGGTCAGGTAAAGCAGGCCGAGGCACGGCGTGAACAGGCATTATTTAATTATCAGCGAGTGATCCTGGTTGCCCTTAGGGAGGTCGAAGACGCCCTGATTGCACTGCGGAAAACACGAGAACAACTCGATGCGGTCAACCGCCGCGTCTCCGCGTCGCGTACCTACCTTGAAATGGCACAAATGCGGTACGAGGAAGGGTATATTAGCTTTATTGAAGTGCTGGATGCCCAGCGCACCCTGTTTGAAGCCGAAACCACCCAGGCTGAGGTCCAGGGGAGGGTCTTCAATTTTCTCGTCAACCTCTACAAGGCCCTGGGCGGAGGATGGGTGGTGGAGGCGGAGGATATGGCGTTGGGCGAGGCACGGCGCATGCCGGCCAGTCAACCGCCCGGCGGCCCCATGGATGAGGATATCGGTACGCCTCCAAGCCCCTTATCCAGGCCCATATCCGGGCCCTCGCCCAAGCCCGACGTAGAACCAGGAACGGCATTTCCCTCTATTCCTCCAGGAACCCCTGTAAAATTAAAAAAGAAATAGCCGTCATTGGCGGCGGCTTTGCCGCGCTGAACCTGATCAAGCAGTTGGCCGCGGACGGGGATTTGCGCATCACGCTGGTCGACAGGAATAACTACCATTTTTTTCCTCCGCTCCTGTAATGCGGATTGGAAATGGGAAGGCGGTCCGGCGTGAGAGCAAGCAATAATGGTACGATGGACCAGAAGTGATTAATGCAGGACAACCAGGCGTCCATGAAAACAGAGCAGGCTTGGTCATAAAGCAATGCGCATTGCGCGCAATGCAGCTTGTCACTAAAAAGGAGGTTCAACATGATGCTCGACTGGAATGACTACCAAAAACAGCTGATGACTCGCATTGGGGAGGTCGGCAACCTTTCTCCTGATACCGTGCGCGGTTATCAGGCCTTGTCCACTGCCGGTGCGAAAACCGGGCATCTTGATGCCAAGACGCGCGAATTGATCGCGCTGGCAGTGGCAATCACGCGTCAGTGTGACGGCTGCATAACAGTGCATACCGATGCAGCTGCCAAGCATGGCGCGACCCGCGAAGAAGTCGCCGAAGCGCTTAGCGTGGCCATTGCCGTCAATGCAGGTGCAGCGTTGGTTTTTTCGGCACGGGTGATGGATGCATTTTCAGTGAAGCAAACGTGAGTTATTTATCTTCCTGAAGTGATTGTTTAATTGAGCGCAAAGGAATTCGAGCATGAACAGGCAACCCACGAGCTCTCCTGGAACGTCACTTGCGGGGCTGCGTAAGTGTTTCCGTTGCTTTTGACGTGGATGCTATAACGATGATGGAAAGGATGGGCGGAGCCCGACTGTTTCGGCGGACGACACAAGCACGCGAATCTCGGACTCCCAGTCTGTGAGTTTCTGTATGGCATGTTTTCGCTGCGCCGCGGTCGTCATGTTATGGAGATTTGCTACAAAGGCACAGTTATAAACCCACACTTGCTCTGCGTACTTCCTGTAGTCATCATTTGGGGAGCTATAAATACGATCCACATAAGCCCTGAGCGCCATTTGTGCCTTATCCTGGCTCACGTTATCCGCGTTCAACCGCCGCAGCAGCTGCACAAGATCCTGCTGGCGCCGATGGCGCTCGGTATTCCAGATATTGACTTCGTAGGGTGAGAGTGTCACCCAGCGCGTAATAAGCTCTTGTTGCGCGTTGTTGAGGTTGCCGTAGAAGAATTCAGCCCGCTCAGCTGTGCGCTTGATTGATTTCTTAAGACGCCGCGAGGCGTCGCCCTGAAGGTGTTCGTCGCGAAACTCCTCATTTATTTCGGCGTATCGCTGCTCTATATTCTGTATCTGCCGTGGCGTCAGCGTTAATATTATTTCGGCCGTCATTGGCAGGGCACGATCGAATGCGCTGTCCATAAACCCCCGCAGGTCAGTCCACACACCGCATGTACGCTCGACTGTAATATCTTCCCGCACGAGATTCTGAGAGTTTGCAAGTAGTTTGGCATATCCAGGCAAGTGCGCACGCCGATGCCAGGCAAACCATTTCGTGAGTGCTTCACGGGCTCGCGGTTTCTGCTCATCGTTGAAATCGACAAACCGGTCAAGCCACCAGTAAGTCAAATGATCTGCCTGGTTATAACCTAAACGGACTACGCTGCATCCCACAAACGTGGATAGCACCAAAATCAGTACGGCGATAACCGGCAGCTTCAAAGAAGATGTAGTCATGGTACGCCGCGAAATAGGGTTCCCTGACAGCTCCGAGCTGTCCGATTTTTTCTATCTCTTGCACCAGGGAGTGTTAACACAATTTAAGTGCTTCAACAATCAAGGCGAAGTGGATAAAGCCAGTGAACATTACATCAAGTTTCTCAAAGCGCTAGAAGTCTTTCAGCCTCCTGAACAGTCGCTCGATCTCGTTCGCCACCCGTACATAATCTCATCGTATGCCCAAGGCTCAACCTGGTTGATTTCGGGAGGGATGATCGGAATGAAACCAAGGCTCAGCCCTGTCCGCTTGGGCAGTTTCGCACGAAGCTGCAGCTGCTCTTCGCTATAAAGCCGATATGCCTGATTTTTACCCGGCTGCCAGCCTTCACGCTTGAGAAGCGCGTGGATTCTCCGGTAGCCCTAACGAACCCGCGTCTGGGCAATCTCCCGCATACGCCCTCGTAATGCCTGCTTCGGATCTTTGACGCTCTGATAGTACTGGACGCTGCGCGATTGCTTCATCAATCTGCAGGCCCGCCGCATGTTCAAGTCATAGTGGCTCACAATGTAGTCCACCACTTCACGTTTCAGCGAGGGCCGGGCCACTTTTTTGTGGCAACCTCCTGCAGGATTGCCTGTCCAGGCGCAACACGGCAACCAGCTTCTTGGCCGCCCGTTCTCTTCCTGCAGCTGCTTGAGCTCTCGCACCTGATCCGACTGCATCCCCGCGTACTGCTTCTTCCAGCGGTAGAACATTTGTTCCGATATCCCCACCTGCCGGATCAGATCCGCCACCGGCATCCCAAGCTCAGCCTGCTTCAATACCGCCACAATTTGCTCTACTGAAAACCGCTTGTTCTTCATAGCAAACAACCTTCCTTTCAAGGTCAAGTTTGCCGGAAACTCACTTTCTGTCTGGTCCTGAATCTCTAAATCAGATCAGACGGTGCTGTGATCGTGCTGCTTTGAAGGACATTAATTGGGCAACTCCGAAATCCTACTTTTAAACGGTACGGTTTATTTAAGTGTTAACGCCGTCTACATCCAAATAGCCTGATAGACTACATCTCTGATAGCCTTAATTTTTACAGTACCAATGTAATCGATGCTATCCAGATATTCATCCGTACTGTTCGCGAGCGCTGGTCGGGCCCACTCAATAGGAGCCTAAACGTGCGAAAGGGCATGCTGCTTGCACGTGTATCATGAGTGTTATATCTGACTCAATCTCACACTGTTCCTGAATCGAATCCGAACTGTATTTTTTCTGCGACGTTTACTGCTCACCGCTTCCGTCTCCGGTCTTGCCGGTGTGCGATGTACTGTTCTTATTATCTTCCAGTATGTGAAAAAAAGTCTCATCCTGCTTGATCATGCCCAGTTCGCTGCGGGCGCGCTCTTCAATGGCGTCGTATCCTTGCTTGAGGTCGCGTACTTCCGCGTCCAGGGCAGCATTGCGCATTTTCAGTTTCTGGTTGATTTCATGTTGCGTGATGACCTGCTGATCCACTTCCCATACTTTAAGCCAGCTACCCTTGCCCAGCCATAGCGGGTATTGCATCAGAGCAATCAGGGCAGCGAATATTAAGCCCAGTATTTTCACCCGGATACCCCTAAAGACCATCCTTTATCGCAAAGGTGCGGCGCCCTTTTTCTTGCATGAGCGCCGCCCTCAATTCCAGAATAAGCTAAATCAATATCCGTGCTTGGTTGAACCCCGATACCGAAACCTGGATAGCCATTATCTTAGTTGATAGAACGCACCTCGTCCGGGGTAGTTTGTGGCGTCGCCAAGATCTTCCTCGATACGCAGCAACTGGTTGTATTTTGCGAGACGATCAGAGCGGGAAAGCGAGCCGGTCTTGATTTGCAGCGCGTTGGTAGCAACGGCGATGTCGGCAATGGTGGTATCTTCGGTTTCACCGGAACGGTGTGAAATCACCGAGGTATACCCTGCACGCTTGGCGGTTTCTATGGCGGAAAAGGCTTCGGTAAGGGTTCCGATCTGGTTGAGTTTGATAAGCACGGAATTGGCAATGCCCTGCGCAATGCCTTCTTTCAGAATACCGGCATTGGTCACGAAGATATCATCCCCCACCAGTTGTACGGACTTTCCGAGCCTGCTGGTAAGCAGCTTCCACCCATCCCAGTCGTGTTCGCTCATGCCGTCTTCAATGCTGAGAATAGGATACTTGTCTACCCATGTGGCGAGATAATCGGCAAACTGCCCTGAATCGAGGCTCAAGCCGTCTGATGCTATATGATATTTGCCGTCCCTAAAGAATTCCGAACTGGCGCAATCCAGCCCGATAGCTACATCCGGGCCCGGTATATACCCGGCTTTCTCTATTGCCTCAACAATAAGTTGCAGCGCGGCTTCGTTATTGGCCAGATCAGGTGCAAACCCGCCTTCATCGCCCACCGCGGTATGCATACCCTTACTGTCGAGCATGCCTCTCAGTGTATGGAATACTTCAGCACCCCAGCGTAAGGCTTCCCGAAAGCTCTGCGCGCCAAGGGGGATTATCACGAACTCCTGCATGTCGATGTTGTTATTGGCATGTGCACCCCCATTGATGACGTTCATCATTGGGACAGGCATTGACATAGGCCCCGCACCACCTAAATATCGGTATAACGGCAGCCCTGACTCCTCCGCTGCCGCTTTTGCCACTGCAAGCGACACCGCAAGAACCGCGTTGGCGCCGAGTCTCGACTTGTTGCCGGTGCCGTCCAGGTCGATCAGCGTCTGGTCGATAAAACCTTGGTCCATCGCGTCGAGACCCATGACAGCTTCGGAAATCTCGGTATTCACATTTTCCACCGCTTTCAGCACGCCCTTACCAAAATAGCGCTGAGTATCCCCATCGCGTAATTCGACCGCTTCTCTAGTGCCGACGGATGCGCCGGAAGGCACGGCCGCTCGTCCGAGCACGCCGGATTCGAGCAATACATCCGCTTCTACGGTTGGGTTTCCGCGTGAATCAAGAATCTCGCGGGCGATGACATCTACTATTGCACTCATGCTATTTTCCCTGGGTCATTTATTTATAAGTTATCGAAAACTATTTTGCTAGGTATTCAGCTTTGCCGAACGAAGGTCTGAAGAAAAATAAGTCAGTACTGACTTTATTGCTTGAATCCGAATATCAGACGGTTCCAATTTTTATTTTGATTTACATGACGTGGGTCTTCAGTTGGGGAGAAAAATTTTGCCCCGGATCAGGTTCGACAAGACCGAATCTACTGGTTGGCACCTATGGCGGTGTCTTTCGGTTTATTGGGCGTTAAAGCTTCGGCTGCCGTGTATTTGCCCGCGAAACGGGCAGCTGCCTCGATAAACGCCGTAAAGAGCGGATGCCCCGCCTTGGGAGTGGAAGTAAATTCGGGATGGAACTGGCAGGCGACAAACCAGGGATGCTCGGCTTCCGGCAATTCAATCATTTCACATAAACCGTCTGCTGCCGATACAGCGCTCACGCGCAGCCCAGCCTGTTCTAAACGAGGAATATATTCATTGTTGACTTCATAACGATGACGATGGCGCTCGACGATTTTATCCGCCCCATAAATTTTCCGGACAAGCGATCCTTCCTTGAGCAAACATTCCTGCCCGCCCAGGCGCATGCTGCCGCCGAGGCCCGACTCGGCGCTCCGAACTTCAAGATGACCTTCGCGGGTGCGCCATTCGGTTGTCAAAGCGATTACGGGGTAAAGCGTATCGGGATTGAATTCGGTGCTGTGCGTGCCTTCCATATCAGCCTTGTCACGGGCATACTCTATTACAGCCAACTGCATGCCCAGGCAGATTCCGAGATAAGGAATGCGGTTGATACGGGCATAGCGGATAGCCATGATTTTGCCCTCCACCCCGCGCTTGCCAAAACCGCCGGGAACCAATATCCCATCCATGTGCTTAAGGCAATCGGTTCCTTCTTTCTCGATAGTTTCAGAATCCACATAGTGAATCTTGATTTTGCTTTGGGTATGAATGCCGGCATGAATCAATGCTTCCGATAGAGATTTATATGACTCCGTCAGATCCACGTACTTACCGACCAGCGCGATTTCTATTGTTCGTTGAGGATTCTCCAACGCGTGCACTAGTTTTTTCCAGATGCCCAGATCCGCCGCCTTGGCGAGCATATTCAGCTTGTGGCAGACGATCTCATCCAGCATCTGTTCGTGCAGCAACCCCGGAATTTTATAAATACTGTCTACATCCAGCGCCAGAATCACTGCTTCTTCCCGAACGTTGGTGAATAGTGCGATCTTGCGGCGTTCCTCCGGCGGTAACGCCCGGTCGGCACGGCATAGCAGCACATCCGGCTGGATGCCGATTTCACGCAACTCTTTTACCGAATGCTGGGTTGGCTTGGTTTTCAATTCTCCCGCGGATGGGATATAAGGCAGCAACGTAAGGTGGATAAAGCAGGTATCCTCGCGAGGAAGCTGCACCGCCATCTGGCGGATCGCTTCCAGAAACGGTAGCGACTCGATGTCGCCAACCGTCCCTCCGATCTCGACGATGGCCACCTGTGCATTGGCAGCCCCGGCCCTGATGTTCAGTTTGATTTCATCGGTGATGTGCGGAATGACTTGCACAGTGCCGCCCAGATAATCTCCCCGCCGTTCCTTTTTTATTACGCTCTCGTAAATCTGACCGGTAGTGAAATTATTGAGCCTGCTCATGCGCGCGGTAATGAAACGCTCGTAATGCCCAAGATCGAGGTCGGTTTCCGCTCCATCCTCCGTAACGAATACCTCGCCATGCTGAAACGGACTCATGGTTCCCGGATCCACGTTGATATAGGGATCCAGCTTGAGCATCGTAACCTTGATGCCACGAGTTTCGAGGATAGCTGCAAGCGAGGCCGCAGCAATGCCTTTTCCCAAGGAAGATACTACGCCGCCCGTTACAAATACATACTTTGTCATGGCTGCTTATGATACCGGAAAAGGTCCATTCGAACAAATTGGCGACAATGGTAAAGCGGTTTTTGCCGGGAAAACAGTTCGATAACTCGGCGGTGTAATTAAACGCGCTCTTTATTACAGCACGTGTGTCAACGGCCGAATTTGATTTATCTGGAGTAAAAAGCAGAGGCGCAACAACTTTGCCAATGGCTCGGAAAGCGTGACGTTCCTTTCAGGATGTCTTCGATGCTACGCCCTGCCAGACGCTCCAGATCCAATCCAGATGTCAGTCTTTGATATCAACCTCTGTTCCAGTAGTCACCAGGTCGAATAATTGAAGTAAGTCTCGGTTATACATGCGGATGCAGCCGATGGAACCAGGCTTGCCCATCTTAGTGCTATCGGGGCTCCCATGGATATAAATGTAGCGGCGCATGGTATCGACTTTACCCATACGGTTAAAGCCTAATTCACAGCCGGAAAGCCAGAGAATGCGGGTGAGAATCCAGTCACGGCCTGGATATCTCGCGCCCAGTTCAGGGGTGTAAATTTCACCGGTGGGCCGGCGTCTGATAAATACTGTATTGATCGGCTGGCTCGTCCCGATTTTGGCGCGAATGATGTGCTTGCCGAGCGGGGTGCAAAAGCTGCCGTACTCCTGCCCTACTCCATTTCCGGCTGAAGAAATTTGATATTTCCGGACGATATTCTGATTCTCATCCCATAGATCAAGCTCTTGTGATGGAATACTAATTACAATTTTCATCAGCAACTCTCATCAGCATGGCGTTTCGTTGCTGTCTTGCGGCGCTTCTCAAAAAAAAGCTTCAACTTTTCCGCTCCTTCTTCCGCCAGAATATCCCCGGTTACCTGCATATGGTGGTTTAGCCGTATCTCCGCCGGCAGGTCGATCACGCTCCCGCATGCTCCTGTCTTAAGGTCCGCTGCACCATAAACCAGCCGCCCGATACGGGCGTGAAAAATTGCGCCCACGCACATGACGCAGGGTTCCAGCGTCACATAAAGGGTGCAATCCGCCAAACGGTAATTACCCACGTTTTTCGCCGCATTCCGCAATGCCATCACCTCCGCGTGTGCTGTTGGGTCTGCTGCCGAGATTGGGCAGTTGTAACCACGTCCGAGGATGACTCCATTCCTCACCACCACGGCGCCAACCGGCACCTCGCCTACTTCTTCCGCCTCTGCTGCAAGCTCAAGCGCTACGCGCATGAAGCCGGAATCGTCATTATTCATGGCTGCTCACATTTCAGGTTACCGTAAAAATTCTCGGCGGGTAAGAAATACACCTTTACCTCATATCGTACTACTTGTAATGCATGCTGGGCATTATGTAACAGAAGAGGCGGCAACAAGGGCTTCTTGCTATTTGAAGCAATATAGTCTAAGAAAATAGTAGCGTTGGTTAGTCTTGGTTAGCGGTCTCGATAAACCTTCAATAACTTTTCGGGAAGATGAATATGCCTAAATCCACTAAGTCCACTAAATCTGCGCAACCGGCGCAATCTGCTCAATCTGATCAATCCGTGCAAAAAAAATTGAAGCGCCTCAAGGGTCAAGATCGGGTTCGTATGGCTCGATTATTTGAAAAAATTACCGGTAACGTGCAGGAGATGAGTACGATAATGAATCGCTTGCACGGTACCCCTGTGCCCTGGACAAAATTTCAAATATCGTCTTCAGGTGCAGCAGGCGCTGATGGCCCTTTCGTTATTACAGTGGTGTGTAACGAAGAAACCGGAGAATGTGGATGCTACGATCACGAGGCTGGAACGTGCGGCCCTTGCCCTGCAGTGGATCTTTAGCACCGGCATTGAAAGGATACGACCATGACTTCGAATTATATTGCCGACTCGAACGATTGGCCCAACTTGCCCGCACTGAAGGACTGGCAGGACACTTGTGCTACCGTCCACATGTGGACACAGATTGTCGGCAAAATCCGATTGGCGCTCTCTCCGAATATCAATCACGGTTGGGGTTCTACCCTCTATATCACCACGCGCGGCCTTACAACCTCACCCATCCCTTACGGAAAATTTACGTTTGCCATCGACTTCGACTTTATTGCCCACTTACTGCGCATCACCACCTCGCAAGGCACTGATCGCGCATTTATGCTGGAGCCCATGCCGGTCGCGAGCTTCTACCGCGAAGCAATGGAAGCACTTGCCCAGTTGGGTATCGAGGTCAAGATTTTCGCCCGGCCGGTTGAGGTGGAAGTAGCAATACCATTCGAAAAAGATACCCAACATGCGAGCTATGATGCCAATGCCGTTTCCCGATTCTGGCATGCGCTCGTGCATGCGGATAACGTTTTCAAGGATTTCCGCGCCCGCTTCATCGGCAAGGTGAGCCCGGTGCATTTATTTTGGGGCGGATTCGATCTGGCTGTGACCCGGTTTTCCGGGCGAACCGCACCGAAGCATCCGGGCGGGGCACCCAACGTCGCTAACAGGATAATGGAAGAGGCCTACTCTCATGAGGTGTCGAGCGCTGGCTTTTGGCCCGGGACAGGCTTGGGCGAAGCAGCCTTTTACGCCTATGCTTATCCCACCCCTGCTGGTTTCGATAAATATCCCGTTCAGCCGGAAGCTGCGTATTTCCACGACAAGCTTGGGGAATTCATTCTTCCTTATGAAGCTGTGCGAACAGCTGACCACCCGGCACAGGCACTGCTCTCATTTCTTCAGACCACTTACGATGCTGCCGCCACCCTGGCGCACTGGGACCGGTTGGCGCTGGAACGCAACAACCTGTCCACGTGATACAGAACGCGACGGTGGATGCGGCTATGCTAATCTTCTACACACGAAGTTAACCAAATAATTTATTGGGATAACCAAATAATTTTATTGGCTATTTGATGACTTTGCTGGTTATCCGATGAGTGACGGCACAGGAATGTAGTACCAAAATACTTTATGCCGCCACGATTTAGAACCTTGGAAAAAAGGGAGTGCAGATATGACAACTAAACCCATACCCGATGGTTACCATACATTAACGCCATACCTGATGATTAACGGCGCGGCCAAGGCCATAGAATTTTACACGCGGGCGTTTAACGCGGTGGAATTATTTAGAATGGGCGCGCCTGGCGGGAAAATCGGGCATGCCGAAATTCAAATCGGCGATTCCCGAATTATGCTGGCTGATGATTTCGGCGGGGAACGCATATTTCGTAGTTCGCAATCCGGAGCTGGTTCGCCGGTGGGTCTTCATTTATACGTCAAGGATGTGGACGCAATGTTTGCCCAGGCCACAAGTGCGGGCGCCGAGGTCATCAGACCGGTCCAGGATCAGTTTTACGGTGACCGGACAGGGGGGCTGGAAGACCCCTTCGGGCATATCTGGTTCCTCGCGACTCACAAGGAAGATCTCTCCCTGGATGAAATCAAGCAGCGTGCTGCGGCGATGTTCAAGCAAGGCGGCGCCGACACCTAGCTTGAATGCTATGGGCAATAGGTACGCGAAAACAAGCGATCTATGTTTATTGCATATTTTCTTGGGCATTTTGGTTGGACAGAGTTAGTTGGAGTTAACAGGTAGCGGTACCAAAGCAGCGCATCGCGCCGTCTGAATCTTTTGACACCAATTCACCGCCGCGGTCCGATATGCAAGTCATCCCTTCACGATATACTGTTCGGCTGGTTTTGCGAGAGCATCTTCATTGAGCCATCGAACTGCCACCTGGAACTTATCAAGACATAGCGTGCAGCTCCCTTCGCTTACTGGCGACCCTGCGCGTCGCTACCTCGGTTGCGAACCGCCGAAGCTCCCCTGTTGAGCCTTTATTTGAAAGCAAAGAGACATTCGCATCTCTTCATTGCGGTCGTAATCGCGTAAGTTCGCGTCGATACGCTATAATGCCGGTCTTTTGCTTCGACAATGCCAACGCTGCAAGGACACAACCTGACGTGCGTGCGCGGTGACCGCCGATTATTCAGGGATATCAATTTCTCCCTCGAATCAGGTGGATTGATGCAGGTTCAAGGCCCCAACGGGAGCGGCAAAACCAGCCTTCTACGCATGCTGTGCGGTCTGGCACTACCAGCTCAAGGGGAAATTCATTGGAATGGTGCTGAAATTCGTTCGCTTGGCGGAGACTATTATGGCGCGATGACCTATCTCGGTCATTTAAGCGGCGTAAAGGACGACTTGACCGCCATCGAGAATCTGCGTATTTCCAGCGCACTGGCAGGAGCGGAAATCGATGAACATAAAGCCCATGAAGCGCTGCAACACATGGGATTAGGGGGACGCGAGTTATTGCCCGCCAAAGTATTGTCGCAAGGGCAGCGGCGCAGGGTAACGCTGGCACGCCTGATGGTATGTAAGACCGTGTTATGGATACTGGACGAACCTTTGACGGCGCTTGATACTGCCGCAGTGAAGCTGATACAGGGTTTAATGGAGCGGCACCTGGAACACGGCGGTATGATAGTGATGACAACGCACCAGGAGATCGACATAACTGCCTCTGCAACCCAGCGGTTGCAACTCGCCTGACATGTTTTTCTGGATAATCCAGCGCGACCTTCTGCTCGCGATGAGGCGGCGGTCAGATGTTTTGACCACACTGTTTTTTTTCATCATTGTGGTGAGCCTTTTCCCCCTCGGCGTGGGCCCGGAGATGAGTATGCTCCGAACCATGGCGCCGGGCGTCGTCTGGGTTGCCGCACTTCTCGCTTCGATGTTGTCATTGGGGCGGATGTTCTCCAGCGATTACGTGGACGGCACATTGGAACAGATGCTGCTGTCGCCCCAGTCACTATCCCTGCTGGTGCTGGGCAAGGCGCTGTCTCACTGGTTGGTGACAGGAGTGCCCCTTGTGCTGATGGCTCCGGTGCTGGGTATCCAATATGATTTGTCGGCGGACGCGCTGCAGGTGCTGACGGCTTCATTATTGCTGGGAACGCCGGTTTTAAGTCTGATAGGCGCCATCGGTGCGGCGCTGACTTTGGGATTGAGAGGGGGGGGTGTATTGGTGTCACTGCTGGTGCTGCCGCTATATATTCCGGTATTGATATTTGGCGCGGGCGCAGTGGAATCGAGCGTGGCGGGCTTGGGAGCTGCGGCGCATATGTCGCTGCTGGGCGCTTTTCTGCTGGCGTCTCTGGCCTTGGCGCCATGGACGGCGGCCGTATCATTGCGGATTTCGATGGAATAAAAAACCAATTCGGAATTTAAGGTTTTTAGGTTAAAATTTAAAGCTAAGCACGTGAGGCGCAAAACCTCGAATATGGAGTTCAGTATTTTTTGACATGGCGATTAACTGGTTCAAATATTCCTCCCCGGCGAGTTTCTATTTTCTTGCCGGTAAAATGATCCCGCTTTTTTCCGTTGCCGCGATTATATTGTTCGCGGTGGGGCTTTATATCGGGTTTTTTGTAGCGCCGACCGATTTTCAGCAGGGTGAAGCCTATCGCATCATTTTCATTCACGTCCCTGCCGCCTGGATGTCCATGTTCCTGTATGTGGTAATGGCGATGTGGTCCGGTATCGGCCTTGCATTCAATACGCGCCTGTCTTCCATGGTAGCCACCGCGATCGCCCCGACAGGAGCAATGTTTACGTTTCTCGCCTTATGGACCGGCGCACTGTGGGGCAAACCCATGTGGGGAGCGTGGTGGGTATGGGATGCGAGGCTTACGTCGGAATTGATCCTGCTGTTTCTCTATATCGGTTTCATGTCGTTGCAGGCTGCAATAGACGACCCACGCCGTGCCGACAAAGCCGGGGCAATGATTGCGCTGGTGGGGGTGGTGAACGTACCGATTATCTATTTCTCCGTAAAATGGTGGAACACCTTGCATCAAGGTGCCTCCGTCAGCGTGACGCAATCGCCGAAGATGGCTACCACCATGCTGACCGGCATGCTCATCATGTCCATCGCATGCTGGATGTATGCGATCGCTGTGGTACTGATCCGCACGCGGACAATTATTCTGGAACGCGAGCGTCATACGGCGTGGGTAGGTGAGTTACAAGAAGGGGTAGGGGTGGCTTCGTGAACTGGACAAGCGTGGCAAATTTTCTCGATATGGGTGGATATGGATTCTACGTATGGGGATCCTATCTGGTGTCGCTCCTCTGCATTGTCGGAGAAATTGTTCTGGTTTTTAACCGCAAGCGAACTTTGCTCAGACATCTCAGTCTGATTCATCAGTCAACTAAACAAGAGAAGGGAAATGAAACCACGTCATAAAAAACTGGCAATTATCGCTTCAAGCGTGACTGCATTAGGCGTTGCTTCGATATTGGTTTTGAATGCATTCCAGAGCAATCTGGTCTTTTTCTTCAGCCCCACCCAGGTAGCAAACAACGAAGCGCCGGTGGGTAAGAGCTTTCGTATCGGCGGGCTCGTGGAGGAAGGAAGCGTCAAACGGCAGCATGATGGCGTGACAGTGAACTTCGTGGTGACGGATACCGCAAAGGTTATCCCGGTCGTATACACGGGCATTCTTCCCGATCTGTTCAAGGAAGGCAAGGGCGTGGTAGCTCAGGGAAAGCTCGCGCAGAATGGCGTTTTTCGCGCAGATGAGGTGCTTGCGAAACACGATGAAAATTACATGCCGCCGGAAGCCGCCAGCGCCCTCGATCAGGCGGACAAGGCACGTAAAACCGTGCTGATGCAATAGCACAAATAGTGCAAGACCAGGCAGGTTCAGGAAAACTTTCCTGAATCTGCCTGGCCTCAGTTCCGATTCCAAATCCATAAACCTAACCGATAACCTTAGCCATGATTCCAGAACTTGGTAATTTCGCTCTGATCCTCGCCCTGCTGCTAGCGCTTATACAAGGCACCCTGCCCATTATCGGGGCAGCCCGTGCCATTCCCTCATGGATTGCGCTGGCCCGTCCGGTGGTTCAGGGACAGTTTGTGTTTGTCCTCATCGCATTTTTCTGCCTCGCCTATTCATTCGTCAACAGCGACTTCACGGTTATAAATGTCGCTCAGAATTCGAATTCGAAACTGCCGGTGGAATATCGGTTTGCCGCAACATGGGGTTCGCATGAAGGGTCCCTGTTGCTGTGGACATTAATGCTGGCGACCTGGTCGGTCGCGGTCAGCGTGTTCAGCCGTCACCTGCCGAATGAGATGGTAGCGCGGGTACTGGGCGTCATGGGCCTGGTGAGCGTAGGTTTTCTGTTATTCATGCTTTTCACCTCGAACCCCTTTGACCGGATGTTGCCGGGCGCCATGGAGGGAAGCGATCTCAATCCCCTGCTGCAGGACCCAGGCATGGTCGTTCATCCCCCCATGCTCTATATGGGTTACGTAGGCTTCTCGGTCGCATTTGCTTTCGCTATTTCCGCGCTGCTTAGCGGGCAAATGGATGCAACCTGGGCGCGTTGGTCGCGCCCATGGACTACAGTCGCCTGGCTGTTTCTTACTATCGGCATCATGCTCGGAAGCTGGTGGGCCTATTATGAGCTTGGTTGGGGCGGTTGGTGGTTCTGGGACCCGGTGGAGAACGCTTCTTTCATGCCCTGGCTGGTTGGCACGGCGCTGGTTCATTCCCTGGCGGTAACGGAAAAACGCGGCAGCTTCAAAAGCTGGACCGTACTGCTGGCTATATGCGCGTTTTCCTTGAGCCTGCTCGGTACATTCCTGGTCCGTTCGGGCGTGCTGACTTCCGTTCATGCGTTCGCAACCGATCCCAAACGAGGCATTTTCATTCTGGCTTTTCTGGTTATCGTCATCGGAAGTTCACTGCTGCTTTTTGCCTGGCGTGCGCCAAAGATCGGGTTGGGCGGCAAGTTTGAACTGGTGTCGAGAGAATCCATGCTGCTCGCAAACAATCTATTGCTCATGGTGGCGGCAGGCAGCATCCTGCTGGGCACGCTTTACCCCCTGATTATGGATGCGCTTGAGCTTGGTAAATTATCGGTTGGGCCGCCTTACTTCGAGACTGTATTTGTGCCACTGATGACACCAGCGATTTTTCTGATAGGGGTAGGTCCCCTCGCCCGCTGGAAACAGGCAAACCTGCCTGAACTTGCGATACGCTTACGCTGGGCTTTCGTCGTAAGTCTGGTGACAGCCCTTTTGATGCCGTTTGTCATGGGCGAATGGAAACCTTTCGTAAGTTTCGGTCTGCTGCTTGCTTTCTGGGTCATCGCCAGCATAATCGTCAGTCTGATACATCGCCTGCAAAGCAGTAGCAGAAAGGGTTTGTTCGCGAAACTTGCCGCGCAGTCACGTAGTTATTACGGCATGCATGCCGCACATCTGGGCATAGCGGTGTTCGTTATCGGCGTAACGCTGGTTGGCGGTTATGAAACCGAGAAAGACGTGCGTATGGAAGTCGGCGATACCGTCGAAGTAGGAGGCTATACATTCCATTTCAACGGTGCAAAGAAGGGACCGGGCCCGAATTACGTAGCGGATATCGGCAATATGGATGTGTTGCGTGACGGTAAAAAAGTGGGCGTCATGGAACCGGAAAAACGCGTTTACAACGCATCGGGAATGGCTATGACCGAAGCAGCGATAGATACCGGCATTTGGCGTGATCTCTATGTTGCTCTGGGCGAACCTCTGGAAAACGGAGCATGGGTAGTGCGTGTTTATCATAAACCGTTCGTCGACTGGATCTGGTTTGGATGTCTGCTGATGGCATTTGGCGGCGCCCTGGCTGTGACCGATCGGCGTTATCGTCTCTCTCCACGCAAACAACGCGAACCTGTTGACGACAAAAAAACGGTGGGCAAAGCCGGCAAGCGTGGCAAGGTTGGAACAGTTCCTGCGGCGCCTTTGATTACCAGGAGCGGAAAGGCATGATGCGTTTCCTGCTGCCGCTGGCGGCATTCATTGTCCTTGTTGTGTTTCTGCTTATTGGCCTGAATCTCAATCCCCGGCAGGTTCCCTCGCCATTAATCGGAAAACCGGCCCCTGAATTCCGGTTGGAGCAATTACACGATTCGGAAAAGATGCTGACTTCCAAAGATAATCTTGGCAAGGTCTGGCTTCTGAACGTATGGGCGTCGTGGTGTGTCTCATGCCGCGAGGAACATCCAGTATTGGTTGATCTGGCCAGGTCGGGAATAGTCCCGGTCTACGGCCTCAACTACAAGGACGAACGCGATCTGGCCTTGCAGTGGCTCAGGCAATTCGGTGATCCCTACACTGCAAGCGCCAGAGATCCGGAAGGCAGGACGGGCATAGACTATGGTGTATATGGTGTTCCGGAAACTTATGTCATCGATAAAAACGGAGTCATCCGTTACAAACAGATTGGTCCGGTAACGGTGGAAGCACTTGAAACGAAAATTCTGCCGCTGGTAAAGGAGTTGCAGGGATGAGTTTTGTCAACATGAAAAAACTTGCCTTGCTGCTCGCCCTGATGCTCCTGGTACCTTACGGCTGGGCCAAGGAAGCAGCGCCGGTGGCTGAAGATCCCGAGATCGAGAGGCGCATGATCGCATTGTCCGAAGATTTACGCTGCCTCGTATGCCAAAACGAATCGCTGGCGGGTTCACGGGCTGATTTCGCCAATGACCTGCGGCGCGAAATCCGCGAACAGATGCACGCAAACAAAAGCGATAAGGAGATTGTCGACTTTCTCGTGGCGCGGTATGGCGATTTCGTACTCTATCGTCCTCCGGTCAAGTCTTCAACCATGTTCTTATGGTTCGGTCCGTTTATCTTTCTTCTGATTGGGGCGGTACTGCTGGTCATTTATCTCAAGCGCCGCCGGAATCAGATTGAAGAACCAATGCTATCCGAACAACAACGCAAGCAGGCTGAGTCCCTGCTAAAGGGAAGCAAGGGTAATAACGCATGACGTCATTTTGGGTTGTCGCCGGCATCTTTATTGTCGGTGCCTTGCTGTTCGTTCTTCCTACGCTGTGGAGTAAAAGAGATCGCCAAGCTGGTGTGGCGCGCGACGCGACCAATGTCAGTATTTATCGCGATCAACTGGCCGAACTCGATAGCGACTTGCGCAACGATATACTGACTCATGAGCAATACGAACAAAGCAAACGGGAATTACAGCAACGGATGTTGCAGGATATTCCCGATGGAGAGGTTATGGAGGCAGCAGCAACGGGCGGGAACCGCAATGTTGCAACCATTACACTAACAACACTCGCCGTGCCGCTGCTGGCAGTTTCGCTTTATCTCTGGCTGGGCAATACAAAAGCTTTATTACCACAGCCGCCGGTTGAACAGGCCGCCATGTCCGCAGAGGAAGGTCATCCTAATTTTTCGGCAGTGCTGGAAAACCTCATAGAGCGGCTCAAAAACCAGCCTGATGACCCGGAAGGCTGGCTCATGCTGGGACGAACCTACGCAATGATGCAGCGCTTCGACGAAGCAAAGGATGCTTATGAGAAAACGCTTGCCCTGAGCCCGGACAACTCCCAGGTCATTACGGATTATGCCGACATCTTGGCAATGACGAATAACGGCAGCCTGTTGGGGGAACCTCTCGAGCTGATCAATAAAGCATTGCGCCTCGATCCCGGCAATCCCAAGGCGTTGGCGCTGGCAGGCACGGCTGAATTTGAGCGGAGAAGGTTCAAGGACGCTGCCGCCTACTGGGAAAAACTACTGGCGCTTATTCCACCTTCTGAGTCAGAGCTGGCGGAATCAGTCAGGAACAGTATTGCGGAAGCGAAATCCCTGGCTTCAGGAAAAGGTAGTTTAATGGCAGGAGCACAGGATCAGCCATCCAGCAACCGGACTCCTCCTGCTGCTAATAAGCCCGAGTCGGTTGCGGGCGCCGCAGCCTCGACCTCGTCGGGCACACTTTCCGGTAAAGTGACGTTGAGTCCCGCACTGGCTGGCAAAAGTTCACCCAACGATAGCCTTTATATATTCGCTCGCGCTAAAGTGGGGCCAAAGGCGCCGCTGGCGACTTTGCGCATGGAGGTCAAGGACTTACCGGCGACTTTTTCACTGAGCGATGCGATGGCCAGATCTGGCGTGCAGCTCTCCAGTTTTGCGGACGAGATGGTGGTAGGCGCCAGAATCTCAAAATCCGGCTCACCTATGCCACAAAGTGGCGATCTGCAAGGGTTCAGCCAACCAGTCAGGATAGGTGACAAGGGTATCAATGTGGTAATTGATCAGCAACTACCCTAATCAGGATAGCATCTGTTCAACCAAGGTGTGAGTTCCCCGGTCTCCATCTGCCCTGCTGGATGCAGAACATCTAAACGTAAGGTACATAAAGTGTTTTAGGGCGGCAATAACGAAGCAATTCGCTATTGCCGCCCTACCTGCTAGTTTTACCTTGTTTTCTCGCATGAGAAATGGCCGTTTGCCCCCAGCCACCTTTGCCGTGAAGCTTCCCAAGCCAAGGCGCCATCGCTCCCTTGACGTTCGTCATTGATTCTCTATCGTCCGCAGCAACCCAAACGCGCCGCCAATTGCAACATCTATTGGTTAACGGCGTAACTGGTAATTTACCCAGAGTGCTGCGGTTAACAACAGCACCGCTCCCGCTTGATGAGCTGCCGCCAGCGGCAGAGGGACGACAAGCAATAATGTGGAGATTCCCAAGCTTATCTGTATGCCAAGCATAACCAATAGCAGCGTGCATGCGAGGCGAGCCGAACCTGAAAGTGGTAATTTTCGGGATTTAAACCAGAAAATTGGAATAAGGATTGCGAGCATCCAGGCAATCAGGCGGTGATCGAATTGAACCGTTGCCATGTTGTCGAAGAAATTTCGGTACCATGGTTCCAGTATGAATATTTCGGGCGGAATGATGTGGCCGTTCATCAAGGGAAAAGTATTATAGGCAAAACCTGCCTGGATACCCGCCACGAAACCTCCCGATAAAATCATTATGAATATCAGGGTAGTCAGCGCATTCGAGAAACGGCGTAAACTGCCTAATCCGCTGCTGGTTAATGATGTGCCAACGGGATAAAGCAGCCCTAGCGCCACCCAGAACATAGCGGCATAGATGGCGAAAGCCAGCCCCAGATGGGCTGTTAGCCGATATTGGCTTACATGCGGATTATCCACCAACCCGCTCTTTACCATGTACCAACCCATCCCGCCCTGCAACCCCCCCAGAAGAAAAATCCCGGCCAGCTTGAGGCCCAATGGTTTGTCAATTGCCTTTCTTGCAATGAAATATACGAAGGGCACAAAAAAAGCCAATCCGATGACCCGCCCCAATAGGCGGTGAAAATATTCCCACCAGAAAATGCCTTTGAATTCTTCCAGGCTCATGCCGACATTGATTTTTTTATACTGAGGCGTCTGATGGTATTTTTCGAAAAGTTCGTCCCAATCACTTTGGCCGAGCGGGGGCATGGTGCCGACGATGGGCTGCCATTCGACAATGGACAGTCCAGAATGGGTGAGCCGGGTAACACCTCCGACCACCACCATGGCAAATACCAGAGCGCAGCAAACAAGCAACCAGATAGCGATGGGTTTATGCATGATAAAATTGGAAGTTAACTATATATGCGGAAATTAACGATGGCGAATGAAACGCGCCGCCTAAAGATTTTTTAAGCCTGGGGATTCGAGGATTTATTTCGCGCGCATTAGACGTTGTTTGTCGCGCACCCACTCTTTCTGTTTCTCGGATTCACGTTTGTCATGCTGCTTCTTGCCTTTGGCCAAGCCGATTTCAAGCTTGATTTTGCCCGCCTTATAATGCATATCCAGCGGCACCAATGTGTATCCCGCACGCTCAACCTTGCCGATAAGCCGTTTAATTTCTTCGGCATGCAACAGCAGCTTGCGGGTACGAACCGGATCCGGCTGGATATGGGTGGAAGCTGCCAGCAAGGGGCTTATATGACAACCGATCAGGAACAGTTCGCTATTACGGATGACGACGTAAGCTTCTTTTAACTGAATCCGTCCCGCGCGGATCGCTTTGACCTCCCAACCTTCGAAAACTACGCCGGTTTCATGCTTCTCTTCGATAAAATAATCATGAAAAGCTTTTTTATTCTGAACAATGCTCATGTATTGGAAGAAAAAGGGTGAGTTCCGCGCGGGTTTCGTGTATTTTAACAGCTTTCAATACTGTCTCGTTCGATGCGGGCAGTTTATCTTATGGCTGAAATCGAAAAGTCAGTACTGATAGGGCATTCTGCGAGCCAGATGTTTGCATTGGTGGATGCAGTGGAAGACTATCCCAAGTTTTTGCCGTGGTGTGGCGGTTCATCCGTCACTCCACAAAATGATTCGATTACGCATGCGACGGTCCAGATCAATTATCACCACATCAAGCATAGCTTCACTACCAAGAATATCAGGCATCCGCCGGAATTGATCACCATGACGCTGCTGAACGGCCCGTTCCAGAACCTCGACGGTCACTGGCGTTTTACCCCTTTGGCAGAGAACGCCTGCAAGATCGAATTTCGTTTGCATTATACGTTTGCGCACATGATTCTCGAAAAACTGGTGGGTCCGGTATTTTTCATCATTGCCAATAATCTTGTGGACGCATTCATCGAGCGTGCGGAAGAAGTTTATGGGAGTTCGTGAACACAAGATCGAGATCGAAGTCGTCTACGCTTTACCGGAGAACCAGATTATGCGGCGGATAAGTGTGCCGCCCGGAACAACTGCGAGACAGGCTGTGGAGCTTTCCGCAATCATCGATCTCTTCCCGGAAATAGACCTGGCCCACAACAAACTTGGCATATTCGGCAGGCTGGTCCAGCATGGAACGATTCTTTGTGACGGCGACCGTGTGGAGATCTACCGGCCCTTGATGGTGGATCCGAAAGAGAGTCGCAGAAGACGGGCGAAAGAGTTCAAATCAATCCGGAAGGCGGAAACATAAGCGGAAAAACTCTTCGCCGTTTTATCACAAAAAGTTAATTCCCACCTCATCTTTCCACGTCTTGAGAATATGAAGCAGCAAGAGGCCCATGCTGCTTTCGGGGGCCGCTCCAAGAGGCACTTCCCCTCTTATTGACAGTGATTATTATTATCATTATCATCACCGACACTGTTATTGCCGAAAAATCCCGATTTTTGGCCACGGCCCGCCTGATCAGGCCGGGTATCTGACGTCAAATGTTGTAAAAAAATACCACGGCGGAAAAAAGGATATCAAATCGAGAATGGGACAAACAGGCCCCCGTATGGAGAACTCATGACACGCTCGTTTTCATTTGCAATATGCTTGCTCACACTTTCGCTCCTCACTGCATGCGCAGGTCAACCCCGTTTGGCAAAATCTGACTCATCGCAGTACCGGACAGTAGAACGTCCGGTTGCCGGCTGTGCTGCTGGTGAAAACCCTTTCAACTGCGATCGCCGTGCCATTCTTGCAATGCTGGGTGGATACGAAGTCCAGTTCAGGTTTGAGGAGACGGTGGTGCTGAAGCCAGGCTATGAGCGTAAACAGCCCAAGCGCAGCATGGGTTTTGAGTCCGTCGTGCTGGTCGAAGATGCTGGCAGACGAATCTCGCTCCAGCATATTCTTGTAATGGGTGGGGGCGCCATTACTAAGCACTGGCGTCAGGACTGGATATATGAATCACCAAGGCATTGGGTATTTGTGGGCGACCAACGCTTTGAGGAGCGGAAGCGCGATGCCATGGAGATACCTGGCACCTGGACGCAGCTGGTTTACGAAGTAAACGATGGCCCGCGGTATGCAGGCAACGGAAAATGGAATCACAAATACGGGATATCGACCTGGACCTCCGGGCGCACTTGGCGGCCGCTACCCCGGCGCGAATACACCAAGCGCAGCGATTATCAGCTGATCAATGCCGAAAATCGCCAAACGATTACGCCGCAAGGCTGGGCGCACGAGCAGGACAATACCAAAGTCATGCGCATGCAAGATGGCAAGGATATACCATTGGTCCGTGAATTCGGTTTCAACGACTATCGACGCATTGAAGGCTACGACTTCGGGCCTGCATTGGCCTATTGGAAGGGAACATCCGATTTCTGGTCAGAGGTGCGCGCACGCTGGGATAGCCGGCTCGCCACGAACGGATCGATAACCCTGTCTCTTCAGACGGGGGACGAGAGCTTTAACAAGACGCTGCTCGACCTTGGGGACGCATACATGAAAAACCCCCAATTAAATTTATACCGGAAGCAGCTTGACGACGCTTTCAGCAAATTCGTCAAGGTGGGTACACCTGCGCCAATCGTCAAGCCCTGAGCATACGCTCCGCCGGCTGTGAAGCCGTACACTGCCAGGCAAGCAAACGCAGATTCGGGGCAAAGATTCCAAGGAAGCTTAGCCCAGATCATTAGACGCGCTTCCACTGGATGATGGTCTTAAAGCGGCAAGATCAGAGAACAGGCTTCCCTTTCTTTTTTCTTCCCGGACGGGATACCAATGAAAATGTACGAGATTCCCGTCGTAGCGCCCTACCGGCTTGATCTTACGGTAAGCGTCCTTCGACGGCTATCGACAAATATCATTGATCTACTCACGCCAGAAGGACAATACGTACGCGCACTCGCTGGTTCGCCAGAGCCTGTGATTGTCCGCGTCATGCAGAACCGGCAAAACTCATTGTCTGCCGTCATCGAAGGTGATACTAATAACGAGGCTGAGCTGCCCGGGCTCGTCCGGGAGATGCTCGGCTGCGATCATGACCTCGTGGACTTCGAGCATTCCGCTAAGGCTATCCCATGGCTGGCCCCTTTGGTCCAACGCATGCAGGGTGTAAAACCGCCTCGCTATCCCACCCTCTGGGAAGCCTGCGTTAACGCAATCGTGTTTCAGCAGTTAAGCCTGCAAGCCGCCATTGCGATTATGCGTCGCTTGATTGTTGCCTTGGGACAATCAGTGAAAGTTGAGGGCATACCCGTGCCATTGTATGTATTTCCAGCTGTAGAAAGCTTTTTGCGTGCAACCGACGATCTACTGCGCGAAACCGGGCTTAGCGCCAGTAAAATCGCAACATTGCGGCGCGTGGCCGAAGCGCTCACATCCGGCAGGATCGATACGGCTAAACTGGAGCAATGCAAGAGCCTGAATGCGGCAGCCATCCTTTGTCAGATAAAAGGAATCGGCCCGTGGACGGCAGCGGTCATTTTGCTGCGCGGCTTGGGGCGACTGGATGTGTTTCCCGCCAACGACACCAGCGTGGCGAGTAATATTGCGCTCGTCTCGGGCACTGCGCCGTACGATGCGAAGAGCGTTTTGGATACGCTCGGCCAACAGCGGGGAATGCTGTACTTTTATCTACTGCTCGCCCGCCTGGAATCCCGCGGTGAGATCGGCTGTGCGTCGTTCGAGAGACCATAAACAACTTAATTGACACATGATCGATCAACTGCTGGATTCAGGTTCAAGGGCAGGATATTTTGTTTCTCACATTAGGTTACGAGAACGTCGAACGCTTGCCCAAGCTTACTAGCGTCTGCTGTATCCTTGTTACTGATAAGGGAGAGCTTGCGGTGAAACTACCAGTAGTCTCTCAACCGTTTATTTTTTTTAACGCCGACCCTTTATGCATCGCGATGTGATCTGTCTTGTCACTCTTGATCTCATACTGCGGCTCATCCTCGCTTGCATGATGCGTATAGCCCTTGTAGTCGATGTCTTTTGTATGCACTTTGATAATCTTTCCGCTAACGTGTCCGGCTTCCGAGTTCCAGGTGACGTGATCGCCGACTTTGAATTTGCTTACCATGATGTTCGGCTCCTTAGGCTAATACTCGCGATTAAAACATAGGACCGCTGATTCCAATCTTTCTCCCCCTTCTTGAAAGCTGTCTGTCGAGGTGTATCTCGGGGATGTAAGCGGCTTTGACAGGTTACGTCACCCCTTGTATGGAAGGAATAGGCATAGAAATCGCTAGGCGACGTGCAAAAGCATCGTGACCAGAAGGGAGGAATCTTCAACCGCTCTCAGCGCATATGTCTCGCAGCCTGCAAGACAAACCAGGTCGCCCGCCCGCATGGATCGCGTCATTCCGGCAACCATAAGCTCAATCGACCCTTCCAGGCATTGAATTGTCATCTCCCCCGCCATCTGATGGGGAGGCACCTCCTTGCCCGCAAGAAGAACCATACGCGAAACTTCGAGATGGTTGGACTTGAATAATGCATTTGAGATGGTGGTTTTGAGGTTGTCTTTCAGCGGACGAACATCGATCAACTCGCCCGACGATGCGTGATGGATCGCCATAACCGCTCCCGAGAAAACGTTGTTGACGTGGTGTTGAGGACACCTGGAACTGAACAGGCTTCCAAAATTGACACTGTTGCCAACATTAGCCTGCTTGCTTTATAGATCGATTAACGCACCTCGTCAAGGAGTGGCTCTTGCATGTGTCCGCAAAAAACTTCCGGATTGAAGATACTGGCCTCGCACGCGTACCGAACAGGCCGAGCATGCTGCTTTGGACACACTGGCTCGTCCATCTTGATATAGTTCATTCGCCACAATCCACCGGGTTCGTTATAATGCCGCTTTGTGAAGGATCAATGCCATGAGACTGGTTGAGAAAGCTCTAACCTTCGACGATGTTTTGCTGCTTCCCGCCCACTCCGTGGTTTTACCACGCAACGTTAACCTGGCTACGCGTCTTAGCCGCGAAATTTTCCTCAACATACCGCTGGTTTCGGCCGCCATGGATACGGTGACCGAGGCCCCGCTGGCTATTGCGCTTGCGCAGGAGGGCGGCATCGGCATTATTCACAAGAATATGTCGGCGGAATCCCAGGCAGCCCACGTAGCCAACGTCAAGCGATTCGAAAGCGGGATAGTGAAAGATCCCATTACCATCCCGCCGGATATGACCGTGCGTGAGGTACTCAACCTTATCCGGAAATACAAAATATCCGGCTTACCGGTAGTGGAAGGTTCAAAAGTCGTCGGTATCGTCACCAACCGGGATCTTCGTTTCGAAACCAACCTTGATCAGCCCATCAAGAACATCATGACATTGAAAGAACGGCTGGTGACGGTAAACGAAGGCACCGGCCGCGAGGAGGCAATGACGTTGCTCCACAAGCACCGCCTGGAGCGGGTTCTGGTGGTGAATAGTAACTTTGAATTGCGTGGACTGATTACCGTAAAGGACATAATCAAGACATCCGAACACCCCAACGCATGCAAGGACGACCTTGGGCGTCTGCGCGTAGGCGCGGCTATTGGCGTTGGCGACGGCAGTGAAGAACGCGCGGAGGCACTAGCCGAAGCAGGCGTGGACGTGATCGTGGTGGATACCGCGCACGGACATTCACAGAGCGTACTTGACAGGATACAGTGGGTAAAGAAAAGGTTTCCACAAATCCAGGTTATCGGCGGGAATATCGCAACCGCTGCTGCCGCCAAAGCTTTGGTTGACCATGGGGCTGATGCTGTAAAAGTCGGAATAGGCCCTGGCTCAATCTGCACGACACGAATTGTTGCAGGAGTCGGTGTGCCGCAAATCACCGCAATCAAGAACGTATCCGATGCGTTGGCAAACACTGGCGTACCTCTGATTGCCGACGGCGGCATCCGCTATTCCGGCGATATCGCCAAGGCCATTGCCGCAGGGGCCAACTCTGTGATGTTGGGCGGACTATTCGCGGGTACCAGCGAAGCGCCGGGCGAAATCGAACTATTCCAGGGGCGGTCTTATAAAACCTACCGTGGCATGGGATCACTTTCTGCCATGCAGCAAGGTTCGAGCGACCGCTATTTCCAGCAAGCCGAGCAGAATGCCGAAAAGCTGGTACCGGAAGGCGTAGAGGGTCGTGTTCCCTTCAAAGGCAGTGTTATCGCCGTAATCCATCAGCTTATAGGTGGGCTACGCTCTGGTATGGGTTATCTCGGTTGTGAAACAATTGACGACATGCACGCCAAAGCCGAGTTTATCGAGATTACCTCTGCCGGCATTCGCGAATCTCACGTCCACAACGTGCAGATCACCAAGGAAGCACCAAACTATCGCGTGGAATAAGCTGCTAATGTAGCGAAGTAAGTACATCAAAATACCGCTGCTTGAATGGTCAAGTTGTGCTCACGCCAGCTGTCTTTCCTTGCGAGTGGATAAGCGTGTTGCCATTCACACCCTGCACGCTTCCTATCACGTCATTTTTAACTTTGCATTCACGCTCTACTTGAAGCTGCCGGATATCCCGGCGCACCCTATCAGGCCATGCATCAAAAAATACTCATTCTTGATTTCGGTTCCCAATATACCCAACTGATTGCCCGCCGAGTCCGGGAAAGCAACGTCTACTGCGAAATCCATGCATACGACGTAAGCCCGCAATTCATCAGGGATTTTGCGCCGAAAGGTATTATTCTTTCGGGCGGTCCGGCTTCTGTAGCAGGGCTTGAAACGCCACGGGCTCCGCAGATCGTTTTTGAACTGGGTGTCCCGGTGCTGGGTATTTGCTATGGTATGCAGACCATGGCCGCCCAATTGGGCGGCGCGGTTGAAAACTCCAGGGTGCGCGAATTCGGTTACGCTGAAGTGCAGGCAAAAAACAGAATTGCTCTGCTGCGAGACATATACGACCGTGCCGATACCGCAGGCAAACAGACTCTCGACGTGTGGATGAGCCATGGTGATGCTGTCACCACGCTTCCTCCCGGCTTTGAGGCCATGGCCAGCAATGCCTCCACGCCCCTGGCTGCCATAGCGGATGAGGCGCGAAAATTCTATGGCATACAATTCCATCCGGAAGTCACTCACACCCCGCAGGGCAAGGCCATTATCGCGCGGTTCGTGCACGATATCTGCGGCGCCGGATATGACTGGAACATGCCGGACTACATGGAAGAAGCGATCGGCAGAATCCGATCCAAGGTAGGCGCGGATGAGGTTATTCTGGGCCTGTCCGGTGGCGTCGATTCATCGGTAGCCGCAGCACTCATTCATCGCGCCATTGGCAAACAGCTTACCTGTGTATTCGTGGATAACGGCCTGCTGCGGATGAACGAAGCCGAACAGGTAATGGATACCTTCAGCAGAAATCTTGGCGTAAAAGTCATCCACATAGACGCCAGCGGAGAGTTTCTCAGGCACCTGCAAGGCGTCAACGATCCTGAAACCAAACGCCGCATCATTGGTAGGGAATTCGTCGAAGTGTTTCAGCGCGAAGCTGCGAAAATTCCCAGTGCGCATTGGCTTGCCCAAGGTACGATCTACCCGGACGTGATCGAATCCGCAGGCGGAAAAACGAAAAAAGCGCAGACCATCAAATCGCATCACAATGTAGGCGGCCTGCCCGTTACGCTGCATTTGAAACTTCTGGAACCGTTGCGCGAATTATTCAAGGACGAAGTGCGCGAACTTGGGGTGGCGCTGGGTCTTCCGCACGACATGGTCTTCCGCCACCCCTTTCCCGGGCCCGGACTGGGAGTTCGCATACTCGGCGAGGTAAAGCGTGAATACGCTGAATTATTGCGCCGCGCCGATGCGATCTTTATTGAAGAACTACGTATCTCGGGTTGGTACGAGAAAACCTCTCAGGCGTTTACCGTGTTTCTGCCGGTAAAATCCGTAGGGGTGATGGGCGACGGGCGCACTTATGAATACGTAGTGGCCCTGAGAGCAGTTCAAACCGAAGACTTCATGACTGCACACTGGGCGGAACTTCCATACCCCCTGCTAGCCAGGATATCCAACCGTATCGTCAATGAAGTGCACGGAATCAACCGCGTGGTCTACGACATCTCGGGCAAACCACCCGCGACGATCGAGTGGGAGTGAGCCTTTAAAGGAACCTAGTACCTTTTCGCTATGGCATGAGGCTCTGGTCGCACGTCCGCGCTCATCACCGCTCACCGCCGGCATACCAGTCTCCTTACTAAAGTACCGGCCCATGGTGTATAGCGTAATTAAAGCGGCTTGCGCCCGTTAATAATCCTAAGGAGGATAACTACGATGGCGATTACCAAGAGAATATGGATGAATCCGCCCATCGTATACGAGCTAACCAATCCCAGCAGCCACAAGATAATCAGAACAACTGCGATTGTATAGAGCATGATAATTTCTTCCTTTTTAATGAATTTATCACCGGCCTGGTTATGCCAACATTATTTCCCTGATTAGACACACGGGCCGGGTGATGCTTATTCCCCTTCTTGGCATCAGCTTTTGCAGTGGCTTGGGCGGCTTTTGCTTTCCTTGATTGATCGACGCCCAATGCTGACAATGATGCGGGATGCCTATTCATGACGTGACATCCCGCTCTACTCTAGTAGGTACTATCCTTCTGATTTTTTTCCCATTCGGAGATTTGCTCCTCCGCTTCTTCCTTGGTGATTCCATAGGATTCCTGGATCCTGCCGGCAAGCTGATCCCGTCGCCCAGCGATCCTGTCAAGATGGTCATCGGTAAGCTTGCCCCATTGTTCTTTGACCTTACCTTTGAATTGCTTCCAATTTCCCTCAACCTGGTCCCAGTTCATATTAATGCTCCTTATGTGCCAACGTCGATAAAGAATACAGGTACTTGCTTTATTTCTTGATGCTCAGCTCATTGACGACGCTCTTCACTCCTTCGACTCCCCGCGCGATCTCGCCAGCCCGATCAATTTGAGCCTGGTTGTCCACAAAACCGCTAAGCTGAACTACGCCGTCGCGTGTCACTGTAGAAATATCCGTGCTGTTAAGCCCGGGCTCAGCGATTAACTCGGCTTTGACCTTGGTAGTGATGATTCCATCATCTATTTTTTCGCCCACGGTTGTGTCGGTCGTCTTCAGGCTCATCTTATTGTCCACGTTTTTGACACCCTCGACCCCCCGCGTAATGGTTATCGCGCGGTCGATCTGGCTCTGATTGTCTACAAAGCCGCTAAGCTGAACCTCACCCTTGCGGGTCTCAACTTTGATATCGAAACCCTTGACATCCGCATCGGCGAGGAGCGCGGATTTCACTTTTGTCGTTATGGTGCCGTCGTCAATGTCTGTCCCCACCGTGGTTTTAGCCTCGGGCGCTGCCGTCGACTCGGGTGCTGTCGCTGGCTTGGGCCCTTTGTCCTCTGTTTTGCCGCAGCCAGCAATGGATAATGCACCGATGAGCGTTATGGTCAGAACTACTAATTTATTTTGAATATTCATGCTGTTTTTCTCCAGAGTAGATTTCAATAAAAGGTTGCCAATGGCTCGCAGCTAAAGGTGATGCATACTTTGCTCCACATGCTTCACATTGGCTGCCTTCGGTTGCTATCATCACGCTTCACCGACAATAGCTCAGTGCGCTGCCGCACATAAATTGGAAATCTTTTTCCTGCTGAATTTGAGCAACTACGATTTGCCCGGCTTGAAAACTGAAATGACAGACGGAATGATGATGAAGCGACAAGGCAACCTGCGCACGAAGGTTCTCGCCTGAATGCGCACCGGAGCTCGGAATGAATTGAATAGGACTCGGGAGAACTTTGGCAGGGCTCTAGGATATCCGCCAATGCCCATTATGGCTAGGGTTGAGTCATAGGCCAAATTTCCCGGCCAGGCTAACCGCCTCTTGATAAGCTCGCGCGGTTGTGGTTGTGGTTGTGGTTGTGGTTGTGGTTGTATTCACCAGCTTTCCGTTATCCAGCCTCACCGGTGACAGGATCAGCCCTGGATCCTTGCATCTGATCGAATACTCCGCCATTGGAGAAATGGACATTCTGGGCTTCCTTCCAACCGCCAAAGACTTCGTCGACAGTGAAAAGCTCTATTTGCGGGAATTGCATCGCATACTTGGCGATCACCTTCTCATCACGTGGACGATAGCAGTGTTTTGCTGCGATATCCTGGGCTTTCGTTGAATAGAGGTAATCAATGTAAGCCTTGGTCATCTCGTGCGCCCCGGCCTGATCGGGCACATCATTGATCACGCTGACCGTAGGTTCAGCCAGGATGGAGAGAGATGGCGTAACGACCTCAAATTTATCTCCATTTCCTTCTTTAGCAAGCAGATGAGCTTCGTTCTCCCAGGCCAGCAGCACATCACCAACGCCGCGCTCGGCGAAAGTATTGACTGAACCTCGCGTTCCCGAATCCATCACCTTGACGTTAGCAAACAACTTCCTTACAAACTCGAGCGCTGCCGTATTGCTTCCGCCCGACTGCCTGAACGCATAGCCCCACGCCGCCAGGTAATTCCAGCGAGCACTGCTGGAATTTTTTGGATCGGATGTGATTACCTCGACCGTCGATCGCGTGAGGTCGCCCCAATCTCTTAATCCCTTCGGATTACCCTTTCGTACAAGAAATACGATAGTAGAAGTAAAGGGTGTATTTTGCGGTACGGGCTTCACCCAATGGGGCAACATGAATTTGCTGCTTTTTTGCAGCGCCACCGGATCATAGGACAATGCTAGTGATACAACATCAAGCCCGTCCACAACGGCGCGTATCGGTACTCCCGATTTGCTCCGGGCTTGTTTAACCGTAACTTCGACACCAGTTCGTGCTCTCCAGTGGTTGAAGAAAGCCTTGTTGAAATCCTCGTACATTTTTTGTGTAGAGTCAGCAGTGTTAATCTCGGAGAAATCGTGCAGCGCAGCGATTGCTACGCCCAAACTGAGCAGGATTGCGAAAACGGCAAAAATAAAACGGGCGCGATATGAATACATCTTTTATTTCCTCTAGTGTAATAAACACAGGAGAGAATTTAACATTCGTTTATTTCAGGCGCGTTGCATAAAAATGAAGAAATAGAGTAGCTTGGGGTCCTGACCGGGAATGAAATATTGGCGGATGCAAGCCAGGAAACGATAAACTCTTATATCCGTTTATCTTTTGAATAAATGGCACGCCCGAGAATCGCGACGTATAAAATTTAGCCGTAAATCTTGATGAGAACGACAGACGGAGAAGGCTCCCCGTGAACATTCGAAACTTTACCAGTTTTTCCAACATTGCCCTTGTGCTGCTGCTAACGGGCATTGGCGCGCTCGTGTTTCATTCGCTGAGCATCCGCGAAGAACTCAACAAGAGCGAGCGCCACCAATTTCAGGCGCTTCTGCTTGCCCATGAGCTTCTCCAGAGCTCTGACGACCTTACCACGATGGCGCGGACTTACGTGGTTACCGGGGACCCGGCTTTTAAGCGCTACTTCATGGAGATATGGGATATCCGCAACGGAATACGTCCGCGCCCGCTTAATTATTCAAGCACATATTGGCATCTTGTGGCGGCCCATCGTGGTCCCACCGTCGAGCAAGGCGAGGCTATTCCTTTGCTGGAAATGTTTCGCAGGGTAGGCTTCAATAATGAGGAATATGCCTTGCTGCAGGAAGCGCTGGAGCATTCCGAAAAGCTGGTCATTCTGGAAAAGCAGGCATTTGCTGCCCTTGAGGGCTTATACGATGACGGCAAAGGTAATTTTACGGTACGCCGTAAGCCGGACCGGGAATTCGCCATTAGGCTGTTGTTTAGCGAACGTTTTATTTCCGGAAAAGCGGCGGTTGCGCGGCCGATTCAGGAGTTCATAGATTTATTCAGTGGACGCATGCAAACCCAAACGAACCTTGGATTTGCCAGGCTCGAGCGTCAGATCATGTTCGAAATGACACTCATCTTCATCGCTCTCCTTGCTACGACGGGAATCGTTTTTTACACCCGGCTCGGCATACTGCAACCTCTGGCGGAACTCGGTCGTCAGGTGGCCGGTGTCACCCGAGGTATTCGTCCTAGCCGTTATGGCAAAGCCACAAGTCATGAAGTCGCGAAACTGGCTGAAGCATTAGCGTTGGCGGACGCAGAAAAACAACGGCTTCTCGAGAATGAACGCGTTGCCAGAAATGAAGCTGAGCGGGCCAGCCAGCTCAAGGATGAGTTTCTGGCAACTCTTTCCCACGAATTGCGGACCCCGCTTAACGCGATCCTGGGCTGGTCGCAACTTATCCTGAGCGGGAATATGAAGAACGAGGATATTCATCGGGGCCTTGAAACGATCGAACGAAATGCTCGCGCTCAGAATAAGCTTATAGAAGATCTTCTCGAAATGAGCAGCATAATTTCCGGAAAAGTAAGGCTCGATATGCAGCAACTGGACGTTGTCAGTTTGATTGAGGCAGCAATTGAGTCGGTCAAGCCAACGGCGCAAGCTAAAGGAGTGGCTCTGCAAAAAAAAATCGCTCCGCGCATCAGCCCGATCATAGGAGACCCTAATCGTCTCCAGCAGATCTTTTGGAATTTGCTTTCCAATTCGCTGAAATTCACACCAAAAGGAGGAAAGATAGAGGTTGTCGTTGAACAGTCGAGTTCCTTTCTTGAGATCAGGATCAACGACTCGGGTCTAGGCATCGCGCCGGAATTCATGCCTTATGTTTTCGATCGCTTCAGGCAGGGCGATGCTTCGCTTACTCGACAGTACGGCGGCCTTGGCCTGGGCTTGGCCATTGTCAAACAATTAGTGGAACTTCACGGCGGTGCAGTTCGGGCAGAAAGCGCAGGGGCCGCACAAGGGTCGTCGTTTGTCGTGCATTTGCCGCTCTCTGTTGCGGATAATGTGAAAAATGAACCGGCACCCACGCTACGAGAGTACTTCGATGAAAAAAATCCCCCGCTAACAGGGCTGAAAGTGCTGGTAGTCGATGACGAATTCGACGCATGTGAACTCATCAAGCGAATGTTGACTCAATGCAAGGCCAATGTGATAAGTGCCGCCAGTGCTGCTGAAGGCCTGAAACTTCTAAAGATCGAGCGACCGGACGTGATTATCAGCGACATCAGCATGCCACAAAAAAACGGGTATCAATTTATTGCCGAGGTGAGAGATCTTCCTGAGAAAGAGGGCGGCAATACCCCCGCCATTGCGCTTACAGCGTTCGCTCGAGCGGATGATAGAGCGAGGGCAATGAGTGCGGGCTATGAGAACCATCTTCCCAAGCCTGTCGACCCGGTTGAATTGATCACGGCTATCAGCAATCTAGTCAGAAGAAGACCAACCGACGAGCAAAATTTACCATAGCCGGAAGATATTGATAATGCGCTGCATCCGCTTCAGTATCGAAAAAAACGATAACTGGGGCCGGTTGGAATGCCTACTCAAGGGAAGAAAAGTATCGACACCGGCGATTTGTATCTTGAGAAACCAGCCCATGTGACTGGTCCGTAAGAGGACCGTAAGCCAAAAGCTTAAACTTTATCCCACATTACATCACAGTGCTTTTTTGCGGCTGCGGTGAGTAATTCAATCAGAGGTATCGCTCGATAAGTCAGGCTTATAATTTGGTCATCCGGTTCCGTGTCTCCCGACTCCGTGCGCGGTTCCTGCGATCCCGATTTTCCCTCTTCAATAGCACGCTTCAAGCGATCGAGCGCGGCCGGAACATCATCGGCCAATATCGCACTGGGCACCGTTCCGCTATGCCCCATCATTTTCAATAGGCGATGCGCTGCATCTCCAAACATCATTATATCCGCATACGCATCGCTCTTGAATGTTACCAGCATATGAAACCACCCTCGCCTCGTCGCAGCCGTTTCGAATGGCTCGGTCTAGTTTCGCTGTTCAGGCGGCGGATTCCCGATGAAACACCCCGCTGGCCGGCTCAACTCGGCCCGACCGCTTGTACCCGCCGATACCCAGCAAGAATAGCCCCGCAACCAACATTGAGAAAATTTCAGGCTCTGGCACCGCGCTGGTTACCGTGGTGGCGAACGCCGCCCCGAGAAGGGAATGAGCCAAGGTTGTAGGATGAACGCTATCCCAATAAAGATGCGTCTCAGGATTATCACAGGAAAGAATAAGCAACGAGACGCACGCATTCGTTACATTGGTAAATCCGAAAGCCGCCGGATCCTGAATGATATTATTCAGAAAAGAATAAGTATCGAATTGATGAATATCCGCCGCGGGAAAAGCTGAATGCACGCCCCCCAGTTGAGTTGCCAGCTCATTATTGAAAACAATCGAGTAAGCATGAGCCTGCGTTACATCGTCATTGGTTCTGGCCTCGGGGGTGTGTCCCAGATCCCCACTATTCGGGACAAGAAAATTCCTTGCCCCTGCCGCCGCCAGCGTGCCCACATATGAGCCGATATTTTGCGCTGCGGCAACAGGAGAATTGTGTGTCAGATAGTCACCCCCGCCGCCCCATACGACATACAAAGCGTTGGGGTCGGCTACGCCTCCCGAATCACCCAAGTAACGTTCCAACTCCCGCTGCATACCCGGCAACGGCTTTAACCCTACGCCCAGTACGTCAAAGCCTCCCTCTTTGGTTGCACTGCCTCCGTCCCCGATGTTTCCCACACCCGATGTGGCGCCACCGACGGAGTAGCTGCGGAAATTGGTACTGTTCACTCCGCCGGGAAAAAGGGAGCCTGCCAGATATTCCGTAGCAACGGGTCCATTCGATAAGCGGCCATGAAAATAAGGACCGCAGGGATGAGAAGGGTCGCAATTGCCACCGAGGAGTTTATAAATGCTCGTAGCAGCAGAGGGGCTGTCTCCAATATCCGAAAGACTGTCTCCAAAGGTATATAAGCTACTGAAGGTGGCTGCCCAAGCGCTACCTCCCGTAAAAAGCAAGACAGAAAATGTGGCAAGAGCCACCCGTATTTTCATGATCAGTTCTCCCATTCTATTGGTGCCAGACAACTGGATAGTCAAGGCTACTGCTGACTCGGAATATCAAAACTCTCTTTGCGCTTCCGGCTTGACCATCCGCTCTTCCTCATGAGCATTCGGCTTCACGAAGGAGGATTATTCCCGGTCTCTCATCAAGAGCCCGATGAGAACACCAACCCCAACCGCCAGTCCGATAGTCCGCCAGGCATTTTCATGTACATAGTCATCGGTTACCCGTGCCGCAACCCTGGATTTGTCGACGACGGCGCCTTCAATATTTTGCAGATATTCCTTGGCGCCCCTCAGATTGTCGTCGATCTTGTCGCGCAACGCCTGCGCCTTTCCGCCGCCTTCGTTGCTTACGAATTTCATTAATTCCTCAGTATCGGCAATAACGGACCGAAAGTCTTTAATGAGTTTTTCTTTTGTTTCTTTGGCGGTTTTGGCCATCACATCCTCCAGGCAAGTTGATAGGTTATACTATTTGTATCTATTCTACAGATCGCTGCTTTGATCTGTCTCTTACGAGAACATTGCAAAAATGTTGCCGGTGCAACATTCTCCCTCAATTCCAACTCAAAATTGCTACTCGCACATTATCCTGCTAGACCTTTGTATTCCTTTCCGTAATAGCCGTCTGTCGGCCACCGCACATACGATCCTTTAGTTTGTATATATCCTTCAATTGCGCGTAAGACCCCGTGCGCTGATGCACTTATCAGCCGGCCATATACTGTTTTCGTCGAGACAGACGAATAGAGAGGAACGTAATGTCATATCTACACACACCTAAGCAAAATCTTTTTTTGGCCGCTCTCCCCGAGAAGGATTACGAGCGGCTGCAATCCTGCCTTGAGCTTGTATCCCTGCCTCAAGGATGGGCGGTCTACGAAAACGGTGGCGAATTAGACCTTGTGTATTTCCCCACCACCGGTATTATTTCCCTGCTCAAGATCATCGATAATGAAGACCCCGTGAAAATTGCCGTTATCGGCAACGAAGGTGTATTCGGCATTTCCATGCTTATGGGCCGAAAAATCACCCCAACCCGGGCAGTGGTGCAGCGCGGCGGTTTTGGCTATAGGCTTAAAGCAACTAATCTCCGAAGAGAATTCGAGCTCGGCAGTCCGCTACGTTATCTGCTTCAGCAGTATACGCAGAGCCTCATGGCCGGGATTACCAAAGCCACAATGCCTGCCATTCGCCCTGCTCTGAGATCCAGCATACCCTTAGCCGGTTCACCTGCTTCCTTGGCCTAGGGCATGAGTTTTCGGGCTTTAGCAGAGTTTACAGGAGAGCAACGGTTGCATTAAATAACGCCGAGATTCCTCCATTCATTCATGCTCTGCGATGGCTGCCTCTTCCATCAAGTTCTTGGAACGACCCTACACCGCGCCTGACAGATACCCATTCCGGTCGGAATGGCTTCCTGCGGCTAATATGCCGACAGGTAATTTCACAACAGCCCATCATTTCTGCTGAATCTGCTGAACTACTGCCGAATTCCAGGATTACCCAGCCGGACTTCGACAGTATGCGTCGCTCGATCATCCACAAGTGCAATTGCCAAATCTTGCTGGCCAACGCCATCAATAGTGAGGCTTTCGTTGTCCTCATCGACTGCTGTCTGGACGACAGTAATTTCATAGATTGTTTCCCCATGGCGGTACTTAACGGTGAACGTACCCCATTCGGCGGGAAGGCAAGGTTTGAAGTACAGTTTGTCCTCCGCCAGCGTGAGGCCGAGCAATGTTTCCAGCATCAGGCGATACAGCCAGCCGGCAGAACCCGTGTACCACGACCATCCGCCGCGACCTGTGTGGGGCGAAACCGCGTAAACATCGGCTGAGACAACGTATGGCTCCGTCTTGTAGACCTTAACCGCCTCGGGTGTCTGTGCGTGGTTTACCGGGTTGATCATCTCCAGCAATTCCCATGCGCGTTTATGATCTCCCAGACCCGCAAAAGCCATCGTCGCCCAGATAGCGGCGTGCGTATATTGGCCCCCGTTCTCGCGCACGCCCGGCACATAACCCTTTATATACCCCGGATTCAAGGGCGATTTATCGAAGGGTGGATCAAGAAGCTGGATAAGGTGAGCGTCACGTCGAACGAGGTGCTGATCCACTGCTTCCATTCCCTGCTGCTGACGCTCGGCGGAGCCCGCTCCAGACAAAACCGACCAGCTCTGCGCAATTGAATCGATGCGGCATTCAGGATTGCTGGTAGAGCCCAGGGGAGAACCGTCGTCGAAGAAGGCGCGAAGATACCATTTGCCGTCCCAGCCATGTAGTTCAATATTTTTACGCAGCAGATCAGCTTCGGCTCGGCATCGTCCTGCAAACGCTGGGTCTCCATACCGTTTGGCAATTTCCGAAAACCGGATGAGTATGTCGTACAGGAAGAAGGCCAGCCAGACGCTCTCGCCTCGCCCGTGGAAACCAACAAGATTCATGCCGTCGTTCCAGTCGCCGCTGCCCATCAATGGGAGACCATGCTCGCCAAAGCGCAAACCATGCACGATGGCTCGCACGCAATGCTGGTACAGCGTCCCGACCTCTTCAGAATGAAGCGGAAGATCGTAGTAAGATTCTTCGTCAGCGCCGACCTGCCGACCTTCCAGGAAACCAGCAGACTCATCCAGAACGCCGATATCGCCGGTGGTTCCAACATAATGACACGTCACCAGGGGCAACCATAGATAATCATCTGAACAGCGCGTCCGGATGCCGCGGCCCGCTGGCGGGTGCCACCAATGCTGAACATCTCCTTCTATAAACTGGCGCGAAGCCGACCGCAGCAGATGCTCGCGCACAAGAGCGGGCTCAGCGTGAACAAGCGCCATCACATCCTGCAACTGATCCCTGAATCCGAAAGCTCCGCCCGATTGGTAATAGCCGCTGCGTCCCCACAACCGACAGGCGATAACCTGATATAACAGCCAGCCATTGACCATCACGTTTACCGATGGATCGGGCGTCTCCACTTGTACAGTGCCGAGTGTACGGACCCAATAACGGTGCACGTTTTCAAGGACCTCACGCGCAACCGTAATTCCACGGAAGCGCCGCACGATCTTGAGGGCATCATCACTATGAAGCCCGGCGCCCAGACGAAAGACGATTTCTTGCGTCTGGCCGTCGAATAATTCCAACGGAACCCGGATAGCGCCACAGGGATCAAGCCCTGGCCCCACCCGTCCGGAAAGTTCTTTGGCCCTCATCGCAGCTGGATTACTCAATCTACCATTGCGGCCTATAAACTCAGTTCGGTCGCCTGTGACACTGCGTCCTTTGTCGTCTACATCAAAAAAAGCAACCTGGCCGGAAAATTCATTGCTGTAAGGATTGCGTGCAAGCAGCGCTCCACTGGCGGGATCTATCTCGGTAACGACGTGCATTCTGCTCTTCTCGGGCAAATCTCCCAACACCCATTCGACACATCCCGTTATCGAAAGCTGGCGTGGCCGCCCGGATTCATTGCGTACTTTCAGTGCTGTGAATTTGATAGAAGCGTCAAGGGCGACATAGACCCAGAGTTCAGAATGAATGCCATCCTCGATATGCTCAAAAACACTGTAACCAAATCCGTGCCGGGTAACATAAGGCGCTGCCCCTGGGCTCGGCAACGCTGTCGGCGACCAGAAATTGCCGGTTTCTTCGTCTCGCAGATAATATGTCTCTCCACCAGCATCGCAAACAGGATCGTTGTGCCATGGGGTCAAGCGAAACTCGTGCGCATTTCCACACCAGGTATACGCTTGACCGCTCTCCGAGATAACGGTGCCGAACTGCGGATTCGCCAGGATATTTGACCAAGGCACGGGCGTTGTCTGACCCTGTCCGGTCGTTATGACATATTCGCGCGCATCGGCAGTAAATCCCCCCAGTCCATTGGCAAAGAGTAGTTCCCGGTCCGGCAGCTTGACACTCTGTCCGGAATCAAGCCGACGTACCCGCTCCAATCCAGCTGCAGGAACCGGTAAATCCGCGGGTAGTCGGCGAGCCAACTGCTCCATCAAACTTCCATTGCTGTCGAGAATTATCACACGCGCAACGGTTTGCATCAGAATCCGATCCTCGGAGGCAATCTGTTCCGCGCGGCGGATAAAAATGCCACCTGGACGATCGAGCACGTGAGCTTCGGCACTTCCGGCCACCAGGCCCATGATATGCTCGTGCAGTAGTTGACGATAGCTCGAATGGTCCTCATTCCAGATCACCAGATCGACGGCAATTCCCTTCACTCGCCAGTAGGCGTGCGCCTGTACCAGTTGGCGCACCAGATTGATATTGGCGCCATCGCTGATCTGCAGCAGCACAATGGGGAGATCGCCGGAAATTGCGTATCCCCACAGTCCCGACTGGCTGCGCTGGTTTTTGCTCAGCACGGCGGGATCGGCGCGTAAATAACCGTTCGCATACAGTACCGAACCAGCCAGCCGGCCGAATAATTGGGCGTCGGACTCGGTCGCGTTAAGCTGGTGCAGCACAACCAGACTGTGAGTCCACGCAAGATCAAAGACGCGGTTCGTCATGTGCTGGTCCTGATACTTCTCGACCAGATGCATGGCGGCATGGCGGGAATCTCCGGCTCCGGTAACGATATCTATCGTTGCGGATTCTCCCGGTTCGATGGTTACGCACTTGCGAATAGCCACGATCGGGTCGAGAACCGAGCCTGAGCTATTGGAAAGCCGCCCCGGCGTTATCATCGCCTGCGGTGCGGACACGTCCTTTCCTCGCCCAATGAAAACCATGCGATCCGTCTCGTATGATATTTCCTCGGTAGCGACACCGTGTACCGCCATCAGATGAAACATCCAAGGCACCGTGTCGCTCTGGGAGCGCGGGCGCCTGCTGCATAGAATCGCATGCCGGTCTGGCAATATTTCCGTTTGTACAAAGAGATTCCCGAAAGCCGGTGCTTGCGCGTCACCCGCCTGCGCCGCGAGCACCACCTCAGCATAGGAAGTCACTTCGATTGTCCGGGGTGTCCGGGCACGATTAGTGATGCGGACCCGGCGTAGCTCGATGTCATCTTCGGGCGAGACCGTAATTTCAGTATGCGTATCGAAATCAAGGTCGCGTCGCCTGAACTCGACGCGTCCTTCTGAAAAAACGACCCCATAACGCTTGGGTTCTTTCAAGGTAGGCTGGTATGTATTCGACCAGAACGCTTCACTCTCCACATCGCGCAGATAGCAGAAACTTCCCCAATAGTCACATGTGCCGTCTTCCCGCCAGCGCGTAACGGCAAGATCCTTCCAGCGGCTGCTTCCCGCGCCGCTATTGGTTACCATGACGTGATAGCGACCGTTTGACAGAAGCTGTATTTCCGGAATAGGGGTGTTTGCACTCGATAGAAGCCGCACTGGCATCTCCGGGAGTTCTTTGACGACACGCACGTCGGGGAGCTCCGGAGCTTGGGTGCTGAAAACAGTGGCCTTGGGGATACGTTCCTGAAGCAACAAAATTGTTGCCTGAAATAAAGGCTCAGACTCGAACCGTCGTTGCATCGGGCGATCCAGCAGTAAATACGCCAGGGAAAGTAAGCTCATACCCTGGTGATGCGCCATGAACGAGCGCACCAGGGCGCGCGTTTCACCGCGGCGCAGCCGTGATGGCGTGTAGTCGACAGCCTCGTAAAAGCCGAATTTACCGACCATATCCTGGGCGGCAAGGTGCTGAAGGTTACGGCAGGCGGCTTCTGGAGCAACCATTAACGCCAGCACGGAGGCGTAGGGTGCGATAACCAGGTCTTCTCCCAGGCCCCGCTTGAGCCCCAGCCCCGGAACGCCAAACGCGCGATATTGGTAGTTGAATTGAACGTCGACGGCGTTATAGCCGGATTCCGAGATACCCCATGGAATTCCGCGTTCCTCACCGTACGCAATGTGGCGATTGACTGCCCCCTTGCAGGTCTGATCCAGGAGTGTGTTATCGAACGTGGGCATTACCAGCAGCGGCATGAGATACTCGAACATAGAGCCGCTCCAGGACAGTAAAGTCGCTTCGCCGCCGTAACTGGTAAGTATGCGTCCCAAGGCAAACCAGCTTTCCTGCGGCAACTCTCCCTGGGCAATTGCGACAAAATTGCAGAGTCTTGCCTCCGAAGCGAGCAGATCATAGTAGCTGGCATCCAGCCGATGTTCGCCTACGTTATATCCTATTGCGAGTTGCCGCTGCGCATGGTTGAACAGGAAGCCATAGTCCATCTGCGCCATACTGCCCGACTGAAGCGCCAGGCGCTCAAGGTTGGCCAGCTGATCAAGCGCAACCGCGCTACCTTGGAACGCGAGTTGTCGCAAGGAAGGGTTTTCCATCGAGTGTGCCACATCCGTACCATCCATGGCAGCAGCCAGCAGGTATTGGGGCACAAGGCTGATCAATTCCGCCAGCGCACTTTCACATTGCTTATTCAACGCCGCTGCCCACTCATGAGCTTCGCTGGAGGCCAAAGTTACCGGCTCTTCGTCAATCTCGCGAATAATCGCCCTGGAGTAGGCAGCCAGCCGATCAAGATCGACTTGCACGCTCGCGATTGTGATCGGGCGCACCTCTGCTGCAATCGCGAGCGCTTTTTCGAATTGTGCCAAAGAAGAATTTGCAGGGACGGAACCGGCGGTTTTTTCGAGTATCTGCAGTGTGTCGGCCAGTGCCAGAAATAAATGCTTGCGAATAATCGGCTCATCGGATATTTCCAATAGACCGGCACGCAATGTCAGCAGATGACCCGCCAGGTTGCCGCTATCCACTGTGGAGACATAGCGCGTCAATGGCGTCTTTGTTTTTGTATCGTACCAATTGTAGAAATGACCGGAATACCGTTCAAGTGTTTCCATCGAGTCCAATGTATTCATGGTGCGTTCAATGAGCTGTCCGGTACCGATATAGCCGAAGTCGTAGGCGGTAATATTAGCCAATAGCGCCAGACCCATGTTGGTCGGCGAGGTCCGGTGCGCGATAGCCGCGACCGGATACTCCTGAAAATTGTCAGGTGGTAGCCAGTTATCCTCCGGGCCTACGAAAGTCTCGAAGAAAAGCCATGTTCGGCGTGCAATCTGGCGCAAAAAATGTATCTGACCAATGGTTAACTCTGTGCTCCGGGGAGGAAGTGGCCGACTTATCCACCAGGCAATAGCGGGAGATCCAGCCCATAACAACAGTACAGGCAATGCTCCTATCAAAGCCATTGGCGCTGTAACCACCATTCCCACCGCCGCGCCGATTGCTGTTACAGGTGCTATCCACATTGATCGAAACGAAGCGCCGAGACCAGTGCGCCCATCCTTCACGTCAGCCGGATCAGTCCCACGTTCCGCATAATGGGAGGGATTCCATTCAAGAAGCCCGCGGTGAGTGATAAATAGCCGCACGTGGGTACGCAGGATCGCATCGAGACTGAAATAAGCCTCGTATGGAAGGCAGGCCAGTGTGAATGCTACCTGCCCGAATTGTCGGCCAGCCGTGCGTATGGAGGTGATAATGTGAGAACGCAGCGCGACTTCTTTTGGCTTGTTCAGCAAATCGATGATGACGGTTATCGCAGCAGGAATAAACAGCGTACCGATAACAACCAATGTCCAGAGCCATGCATGGGTGAGTGCCATCCAGCCTAATAACAAAAGTAGCGTCATGGCTACCGGGACCAGGCTGCGCCGAAGATTGTCCATCAGCTTCCACCTCGACAATGCGGATAGCGGATTTGGCTGATAGCTTCCCTGCGGCCCCGGTACACGCCTCAACAACCAGCTGGCGAGTTGCCAGTCTCCTCGAATCCACCGGTGGCGACGGCTTACATCCGCGCTGTAGCGTGATGGAAATTCCTCATATAACTCCACGTCACTTAATAATCCCGCGCGCGCATAGCATCCTTCCAGAAGATCATGGCTCAGAATTCGGTTATCGGGAAAACGGCGGCAAACCGTCTGCTCGAATGCATCGACATCGTAAATTCCCTTTCCCACGAATGAGCCTTCATAAAACAGATCCTGATAAACGTCGGAGACGATACGTGTATATGGATCGATGCCGGCCTCGCCGCCGAAAAGCCACGCGTATCGTGATTGGTTTGTACTCGACAGACTTACCGCAACCCTCGGTTGCAGAATTCCATAACCCTCGGTTACCAGTCTGATCTTCCCCTTCTCGGAGTTTTCTTCAAGCCTCGGTCGATTTAACGGGTGAGCCATCGCCCCTACGAATTGATGGGCGGTCTCCCGAGGCAACTGAGTATCGGTGTCGAGCGTGATGACATATTTTACGTTCGACAGCAACGCCGTATTACCTACGATAAGGGAAAACGCATCGCTTCCAGCCCCGCTTAATAAAGCATTTAAATCCGCAAGTTTTCCGCGTTTACGCTCATGGCCCATCCAGAGCCGTTCCTGAGGGTTCCACCGGCGTGGGCGATGAAATAGAAAAAAAAGGCTGTCCTTACCTTTTACGGCTGAACCATCCGCCCCAACCGTATTATCCGCAACACCGTTGGCATATTTTTTATTCAGCTCCTCAATGCCTGTTCGTGCAGCATCTAACAAGATTTGGTCTTCGGGCAGCGTTTCCTGATCCGCGTCCTTAAAATCGGTCAATAACGCGAAGTCAAGATTATCGTCGCGATTGGCTAAAAATCGGACTTCAAGCGCTTCAATAAGGCTGCGCGCGTCCGACTCGCTTGTCAGCATGGTGGGAACCACAACCAATGTTTGAAATGTCGTGGGTATACCTTTGGAAAAATCCATGCGAGGCATCGAATGGGGTCTTACCAGTAGAGGGCTTGCCCAGTTGACCAACGCCACCGCCAGTTGACTGATCGTAAAAATCGACAGCATGCCAACCGCTCCCAGCAACCATCCGTTAGCGCCGTCGGCATGGGCTTCGGCCAGTAGAATGCTGACCAGGCTTGCCGTAATCAATACGATCGCGCCGAGATAATGAAAAAGCGGATAGCGACGGCCGATTCGCCAAAGTTTCTCCAGGAATGAAAAGCGTACTCGTACTGCCGCCTCGAGGTCGGGCAAGCCATCGTCAACGAGATAAAATCCGACATGCGCCCTGGCTTTGTCGTCCGCCACCGCCGCTGCATCGCGTGCCATCGCGAGCGCTCGCCGCGCCACTTCCACTTCCGATACCGGACTTGCCTTGGCTACACGCTCCACCACATGCCGATACTGATCCCGGCTGGCGAAATCCATGCGGCCGTAGACCCCGTGCGGGTCCTCTCGCAAGGTCTGCTCCACAATGCTGGTGGTTTCGACGAAGTCGCGCCAATCGATCGCGCCCAACGTACGCAGCGTATTTATGCTGTTGGAGATTGAGACCTGGTCAGCCGCTTGCTGCTGATTTCCCAACTGCACCATTTGGTCGATTGTTTGATTCGATTCCGCAAGCCTCTGCTCGATCCAGGTCAACGGTAGCGCCAGCGCGGGCCCCTGCCCCTGTAGCCGCCGTGCCAGTTCGGAAATGAAAGGTGTAGTCATCGGCGGGTCGGACCGTGCCATATCAGCAATGACAAGAACTAGGCTCTTGGGATCTTTCTCGGCAATGCTCGTGATTTCCCCAGCCCAGGTGGCAGCAAGCTTACGGTCTATGCCGCCGGCAGCGACGTGAACGCCGACCCGTCGCAGGTTCTCGATCAGCGCGAGCCGCAGCATGATGGGGATGGCCCATAACTCTCCCAGCTGCAAATTCACGACAGCCTGATAGGCAGCGACAAAACGCCTGAGGCTCTCTGTGTCGACCCTGCCATCGCCGTGCGAGATCGCCTGCAAAGCGATGTCATATACTCGTGGAAGATTTGCACTGCCGCCGCGCGCAAGAAGCGGTAATTCGCGGCTATAGTTTTTGGGAAGATGACGCCTGGCCATACGTATCTGCTCTTCTATCAAATAGAAGTTGTCGTATATCCACTCGCCTGCCGGCGTAAGCAACTGATCTGCTGTTACCGCCTCCGTAAGTACGGTGCAGATGTTGAAAAGCGTATTTTCGTTCTCATCCAGCCTCGCCAGGAGCTGATCCGTGCCCCCACTTGTTGATAGCTCGTGGGATGCCGCAAGGATGCCGCCATACAGCTCCATTTGATCTGCACTGAACAGTTCAGATCGCAACGGCAGTTCTTCGCTAACCGGGACGCGTGGTCTTCCGATTTTTCTAAGCCGATCTGTAATGGGAAGTAAAAGCTCAGAAACAGTGAGGTCTCTAGCTTTCAATTTGATTATTCTCCGGGCTGCGATCGCTTAAACACGATCAAAAATACGTATCTTGATGGGTTTGGGTTTCTTAGAGTCGTGGGTCTCATCTTGAGCTAACATCCTCACGATGTAAACCTCTCCGATTGCGTAGCTCTTTAGCGGCAGAGCAAATAGTATAAGCAGGAAGAGTAACACTACGATATGTGTCAACTCCTTCTTGCAAGCAGCAGTTTTGGGAAATAGGTCTTATCGCGCAGTAGTCTCCTTTACAATTCGCCCATGAGCCCAGAATTTTTCATAGAGACTTTGCGTCCACCTTTGCCGTACCAGCCTCTGCTGTGGAATGGCTGCAACTCTCGGCGCGCTCCCCTTATTGCGCAAATATCCCCGATGCCGCAAGCCTGCTATTATCCTAGCTAAGGAGCAATGATAAAAATTGGCTCATCCATAGTATGTACGCTAGCGCACAAAATACCACCCAGTAAAATGGAATACTCCGAAAAAGGGCTGTGCTTGACAGAATTTGTATTCTAAGATAAATGCTATCATAAGTTGGATGGGAACCGGCCGGCGGAAGGAGGTGGAAGGGAAGAGGCCTCGAGCATTAGCCATCTTTTGCTTTCATTCCACCACGCCCACGCTGCGCTTACTTTTTTATAAAAAAATTTCTGTAGCGGATGCTTAGCTCTCCTCCACATCAGCCCGACCAGAACCGTCTCCTTGCCGCTTTGCCGGCGATTGAACTTGAACGCATAAAATCGCATCTGGAATTGGTTCATATGCCACTCGGGGACGTTCTTTGCGAATCGGGAGGGCGCCTTCCATACGTTTACTTTCCAACTTCCACCATCATTTCCCTGCACTATATCCTTGAGAATGGCGCGTCATCGGAGATTGCAGGCGTGGGTAATGAAGGCTTACTCGGTATTTCCCTGATCATGGGCGGTGAAAGTACCCCGAGCTGGGCCACTGTACAAACTGCCGGCTATGGCTACCGGCTGAAAGCCTCGCTTCTGTTGCAAGAGTTTAATCAAGGAGGCCCGATACAACGATTGTTGTTGCGCTACACTCAGGCGCTTATCACGCAGATCTCACAGACCGCCGTGTGCAACAGGCACCATACCATTGAACAGCAATTGTGCAGGTGGTTATTGTTAACACTGGACCGGTTGAATTCTCAGGAATTGGTCATGACTCAGGAATTGATCGCCAGCATGCTCGGCGTGCGCCGCGAAGGTATTACGGAGGCTGCCGGAAAACTGCAACAAGCCGAGATTATCCGTTATCGGCGCGGCCATATAACGGTACTCGACAGAACCGGGCTCGAAACACACGTTTGCGAATGCTACGATGTGGCGAATTGCGCCGAATTAAATGTAACCGAAAGGTATTCTGAGAAATAACGTTGCGCCATATTGAAGGTTACCGAAAAGGAGACCTTGATATGGTA